>QBMS01000199.1 GCA_003249095.1 Snowella sp. | reverse complement strand
AGAGCTTATGACACTCTGTAGTTTACTCCTTGTCCTTTTTATGAAACCACCCTGCCTAGCCCCCCAACTTTGGGGGGAACAATTAATTGAAAGTCCCTAAGTATTGGTTAATTTAGGGGGCGATCAATCATCATTTTGATAGCAATTTTATTCCCTAATTCAGTAACTCTAATATAAGAGTTCCTAATGATTTCTATGCGTGCTTCTCTTCCTCAATTTTCGGCCGATGATCGCCATCCGCACCACATTGCTGAGGTCATTGAAACGTCCACGACAAATTTTTTGGCCCAATGTTTGGAACCTGAAGATCTCAATTTTCCTGTGATGCCGCCCTTTGGCAGTTGGATTAAGGCGATCGATGAGGAAACGGGCAATAAAATTTTTGCGGTGGTCAGTTATGTGACGACTTCTCCCATTGATTCTATTCATCGGGCGCGGGCGTTGGGGCTTTCGTTGGAGGAACTGCGGGAGCAACAACCCCAAATTTTTGCGATGTTAAAAACTGAGTTTCGGGCGGCGATCGTGGGGTTTGAGATGCCACCGACGGGACGCGATCGCCTGGCAACGGGGCAAATTTATCATTATCTTCCCCCCCGACCGCCCCAAATTCATCAAGCGGTTTTTCAGTGCGATCGTTCAGAAATTATGGATTTTACGGATAAACCTGATTTTTTGCGGGTGTTGTTACAGGTGACTGATGCTCCAACCGATGCCTTGATTGCGGCGACGGTTCGGGATATTTATCGTTTACGAAAAGGCGATCGCCCTTGGTTGGTGACGGTGGGGAGAAATTTGAGTTTGTTGTTGAAAGATGATTATGATCGATTGCGGTATATTTTGAGTCAGATTAGTTTTTAAAAGATTGGACTATTGATCTCAGGACGCGATCGCCTATTTTTGAATCATCTAAACGCGATCACCTATTTTTTCATAGAACTTTGCGTATAGTAATTTAACCGAACCAGTTCAGCAAAACAGTAATGTATTGACATTATGTATTCTGTTTAACTAGACTTACAGCATGGACTTTGAATGGGACGGCAAGAAAAACCAATCTAATATCGAAAAACATGGAATTGATTTTGAGTTCGCTAAAGAAATTTTTGGGGATGTGTGGCTCTCAAAACTCGATAATCGAAAAGATTATGGTGAAGATCGTTTCCTTGCTCTTGGGTTATTGGAGAAATTTGTTTTGCTTGTCGTCTATACTCAACGAAAACACAAGATTCGTCTGATTTCTGCTAGACGTGCTAATGCTGAAGAACGGAGAATTTATTATGGCTATATCGAGAGAAGAACAATTGAAAATCCTTGGTCTGATGCAGGATTCTGAGATTAACTACGCTGATGCTCCCGCAACAAATGAGGAGTTTTGGCAAAATGCAACGGTTAATCTTCCCCCTGTAAAGGTTCCTGTTACTCTCAGGTTAGACTCTGATGTGCTTGCTTGGTATAAAGAGCAGGTTCCACGAGGTTATCAAACTTTGATTAATCATGTTTTAAGAAAATATATGATGGATCGGGAATCCTCTACTTAAATCGTTGTGTATCAATAGATTCAAAATAAGCGGTGTTGAGTTTATCTCCAAATAAGAGGATGACGCGATCGCGGATTTTTGAGTTATCTAAACGCGATCGCTATTATGACAAATATTTTAGAGAATTTCGATTATAGTCCTTATTAAAGTGAGTATCTTAAAGAGTTGAGCAGATTTTATGATTAGTTCAAAAATTCTTGAGCAATTGGAACAATTACCTGAATCTTTACAAGTTGAGGTTCTTCATTATGCAGAGTATCTGTGTAGTAAATACGGAGAGACTGACGATACTGCTTATTTAAACTCTATTCCTGGTTATGTTGATTCGATTGAAGAAGTAATTAAGAGTCCCAGATCGGAATGGGTCAATGCTACGGAATTAGGTTTATAAAAATATTTACCTAAAATCTTGGGCATCGCCTATTTTTTAATTGCATGAGATTTGCCTTCAGATGCTTTAGAAAACTGTTGGTTAAACTTACTTCTTTTCTTGAGTCTTCTTTTCTTGAATCTTTTTAATACAATAAATTGGTCTGGACGCAATCCGATAGATTCATAAGTTTGTCCATTATCGTCACTAAATTCAACTTCAAATGCAGTGCCACCAGCCAATAATTCAACGACTGTTCCACTTTCTCCACGTCGCAAGTTATGTTCAGGAAGGTCAACAGTTAAAGCAACAATATCGAGTAATTTGATTTTATTATTTATCATTTTTATTACCTCTAGAATTTAGTTTTAAAGGATAACAGCTTGTTAATCTCGGTACTCCTATATTATATTCAATAATCCAGCTACTCCGAAGGGTTGATCTTTTATTTTGCCACTCAATCGTGAAATCTAGGGTATAGCGTTGTCCGTAATCATCCCGCTTTCCTAACTGAGCTTGGTGAGTTCTGATAACTTCAAACAAAATTTGACTCAATTCTTCGGCATTTTCGGCTTTCATCCCAAGAATTGAAGAAAAAAGCTTGGCTTTGTGTTTGCCTTTATCGTGTTCTGGATTCAGGCAGTAGTCTCGTAATTTACCAATATCAATAATTGCATTATTCGCATTGGGAATGAGCATAGAAAGAGAAATAAAGACAAGCAGTTTTCAGTTTATCTCGAAATGGGAGAAGCGATGACGCGATCGCCTAACTTTTCATAGAACCTGTCGTATCAAAATTCACCCTTTTCATCGAAATACTGGCGTGAAAATACAGTATTTAAAAAAGGCAGGTGAACAGTCAGCACCTACCTTATAGATTTATTTATAGTTCAAATCAACTAATGGGTTTCTTCCGAGTTAGAAGCAGAGCCATTGATGTGTTTCTGGTTAATATCAAATTTAGAATCGGATTTGTCGATGTGTCTCTGTCTAGCATCAAGCTCAATGTCAAAAGACATCTCCCAGAATTGAAACCTGGCTTTAGCTTGACCCCCAACATCAACAACTTTACCGAAGAGGAGACAAGTACAAGTTCCAACAATGACGCTTAAACCTACTGCTATGTAAAAGTTTTTCTTTAACAATTTTCATATTTGTAAATGTTTTATCTATTAGTATAAAGTCGGGCATTTTTGACGGAACAGTTGAGCAGGGTGTCTTTTTATAAAGAAGCTAAGAACCTGTGCTTGTTAAGAGTAATGGCTGGAACCACTCGCTTATCAACTCTTCTATCCTAAAGATGTCAGACTCCCCCTATTGTAACGGATAAATCAAGTTTTCAGGGTAGATGAGAGTAGAAATGACCATATCTTTTTTTAGAGAACATGGTACTTAATCCCAATCAACCTCTCGAAAGGAAACCTATCAACCAACCGAATCCTATTCCACTTAAACTAGTACTAGCCATAATTAAAAAACCATAAAAGGGATTAAAATATCGCGATAATCGAAGGCTAATCATCTGTGTAATTCCCAACAACGATATAGACAAGAGCAGTACAGATGAAAATGTCAAAGCTTCCAAAAATTGATTTCGTATGTTTAATCTAGTGATCAAAAAGGCTCCACCTCCCATACCGCTGATCAAACTGGGAGACATTCCCACGAGTACCCAATCGTTATTATTAACCAATTCTTCGCTTTGCAATATTACTACTGAGGCAAAAGCTCCCCAGACAGTAACAACAGTATGCACGATAACACCAACAACACCAAACCAAGTTGTAGCTACATAACCAGATATGCCATACATTACAAATGCAATACTTAATTCCATCCAGGGAAATTTTCTGTTTTTTTGAGAGAGAGCATTTTGATTTGACTTATGGCTAAGATTAGAAAAATCTTGTAAAGGGCGAAGATTTTCCCTTTTATATTTTTGTTCAACAGGAGGTGGTGATAAGTCTAATTGCTGAAGCCAAACTGACATAGATTGAGGACGGTCTTCTTTCTCCAAAGCCATACCCAAAACGATCGCATCATTGATATGTCCACTCAATTGACGATTAAATTGCTGAGGAGGAATCAAAGGACGATTATCCAACCTGCGTTCCATTGAAGGAGTCGGAAACTTTCCTGTTATCGAATAATAAAACGTTGCCGCGAGAGAATAAACATCTACATTGGGTTCACGACTGGCATTACTCCCCTTATAAATTTGTTCATAGGGTGCAAAACTCAAATTTGCCGCGTTATTGGTAGAACTACGAGTCGCAGGAATAATATTTTTCGCAATGCCAAAATCAATCAAAATCGCCTTGCCATTGGGTTGAATCATAATATTGCCTGGATGAGCATCTCGATGAACGAATCCCGCTTGATGCACAGTCACCAAAGCATCCCCAACTTGGCGAATATACCTTAAACACTCGGATTCTGATAAACTTCCCTGATTTTTGACTTTTTCCATCAAAGTCTGGCCTTGAATAAAATCCATCACCAAACAAGGAACTTGATCCTCTAGAAAAATATCTAAAATCCTAACGATATGAGGATGGGGATTAGCTGAAAATCTGGCTAATTTACGCCCTTCTTCCTGAAATTGCTGAATATATTGATCGTATTCGCTATCTCTTCTTTGCAGAGTATTCGGCGTTTTGATCACCACATCAATATCTAGTACCCGATTTCGTGCTTTATAGGTAATCCCAAAGCCTCCTTGCCCTAAGATTTCGATAATCTCGAACTTGCCGCCCTGTAATCTTTTTCCTGTTTGCCAGACCATAAAGCTATTGTTTTACAATATTTCTTGCCATTATATCGGAATATGAAAAAATTTACTTTGTCGGCAAATTTCACGATCTCGTTACCTCTCTCAGAAAATCGTACACAAAATCAAATGCGCGATCGCACTTTAAAAATAAGACTATTCATCTTCTTCAGGCAATAAAGGCTTTTGGGATGAATGGGCAATGGTTCAGCCTGATTAAAGGCAGAAAGGATTACTGGGCAAAGGATTAGAGAAACAAAGAAGCAAATATAAGCTTGGAAGTAATGGTTATAACTTTACAGGGGTGTTAAGGGTAATAATACTATAAATAAATCGGTAAAAAAAGGAGAGAGAGTATGTCAATCCAAAAGATAAAGCCAATCCAAGAGTTTAATGATTCTATATTTTGCAATGGGAAAGAAAAAGAATTATTTAAACGAGACTGTCCTCATTGTCACAGCGAGGAAGTGAAAATTCATTCTCATTACAAAACGAAAAATAATGGAGAGAGAAAAATATTTATCTGTCAAAAATGTGAGTCACTATATTCAGAAACGTATAATAC
>QBMS01000198.1 GCA_003249095.1 Snowella sp. | reverse complement strand
GTATTATACGTTTCTGAATATAGTGACTCACATTTTTGACAGATAAATATTTTTCTCTCTCCATTATTTTTCGTTTTGTAATGAGAATGAATTTTCACTTCCTCGCTGTGACAATGAGGACAGTCTCGTTTAAATAATTCTTTTTCTTTCCCATTGCAAAATATAGAATCATTAAACTCTTGGATTGGCTTTATCTTTTGGATTGACATACTCTCTCTCCTTTTTTTACCGATTTATTTATAGTATTATTACCCTTAACACCCCTGTAAAGTTATAACCATTACTTCCAAGCTTATATTTGCTTCTTTGTTTCTCTAATCCTTTGCCCAGTAATCCTTTCTGCCTTTAATCAGGCTGAACCATTGCCTCTTGCCATTATTTCAACTAAAATAATTCCCTATGAGGGATTGAAACATTTGATGTTTGACCTTGGAACTCAGCTAAAATCGATTTCAACTAAAATAATTCCCTATGAGGAATTGAAACCTTACTATTCAAGGCTATTCTAAAGAATTGTGCTTATTTCAACTAAAATAATTCCCTATGAGGGATTGAAACACAGTCCAGCCGCTACGGTGATCAATTCCATAATTTCAACTAAAATAATTCCCTATGAGGGATTGAAACCTATTATTTATAAGTTTATAGATACTAAAAATTTTTATTTCAACTAAAATAATTCCCTATGAGGGATTGAAACGGAAAAAGTAAGGTATTTTCTTGTTTGTGATTCAGATCATTTCAACTAAAATAATTCCCTATGAGGGATTGAAACGAATTAGAGTCTGGGATTGAACTAGATCCTGCTACATTTCAACTAAAATAATTCCCTTCTACTAAAGCCACCGACATACGCGGAAAATAGGACACCACATAAAGTTTTGAGCGTTGCTGATTTGGGATATGAATTGTTTTCCCTACAATTTTTAAAACCCAGACTCAAACTAATTTTTGGATATATGCAAAATTGACATTCATCGCTTGATTCAGCAACGCCTACTCAATAAATTTAATCAATCGGACGACGGGTTGTGGTAATTCAGTATATTTCAGTGCTTTTGTTTCAATTCTTTCTAATTGCCCTAATGCTCTGCTACAGGGAAATCCATATTTTAGTTGAACCCGATCGCTAGCGATGGTCAGGGCAGTTCGCGATCGCGTCAGAAAATCTTGAAGGTCATAATCCTTCTCCACAGAAAAATACTCTTTGACGATAAGTGAAGGAGAATAGCAGAGTTCTTGGGAACCATCGGGCCATTGGATTTGGAACTGAATTTCAGGCATAGAGAATAATTTTCGGGATTATTTGTGATGTAATAAATTTAGAATTCTATTTTTGTTGATTTATAAGCAATTGGTAGTGCTTTAAGTGCATTTTCGCAGATTCTTCCCAAGTATAGTTTACCAAAATGGATTGACTTTGTTGGATCAATGCTTGGGCGAGGGTCGGTTGAAGAATTTCTTTCATTGCCTGCGCGATCGCGTTGGGATCTTGGGGATCAACCAGTAAGGCTTGATCGGGAGTCAAAAATTCGGTAAAGGGTGCATGGTTGGAGGTAATAATTGGTAAACCAGAGGCGATCGCTTCTAAGATAACTAATCCCCAGCCCTCTTTGAGCGAGGGAAAAACAAAGACATCAGCGAGTTGATAAAGACAACAAAGGTCTTCTTGGGAAAGTACACCTGTAAAGATGAGGGATTCATTAGGGTAGAGGTCTAAATCCTTGGCTAACTCAAAAAATTCATCTCGATAAGTTTGATAGTCAAAAAGGGTCGCGCCTCCTGCGATCGCAAGCTGGGCGTTAGGAATATCTTTTTTAATTAAAGCGAAGGCTGATAGAAGATTAATCGAATTTTTGCGGGGTTCTACACCTCCTACTGTTAAATAAATGGGTTTTCCCGCTAGACCTAAGCGTTGTTTGAGAGAAGCCTTACTCTCATGGGAAATAACCTCAAAATTATGGGTATTTACGCCATTGATCACCCGTGGAGCTTGAATTTGATAGTATTGTTGAACTTCTTCTTGGACGCGATCGCTAACCGTCACACAGAGATCAGCTTCTTGAATCGATTTATCTTGACACTGTTGGAGATAAATACTCGAATAATCTTCAATATGGTGAACGGTGCGGACAAAATGAGGAATTAATTGTTTTTGTCGCAAACAGAATAAAGCATTAGCCGTCAAACAATCCTGGGCATGATAAATATCGCAGTCGGGTGGATATTGCGTTAAATAATCCACTAATTCCTGAATACGTTGGTGAATTAGGGCATCCATCTCTACAGGAGCAGGTTGAGCGGGAACTAAGTAACTATGTCCCGCAAATGGGCGATCAAAACTACTGCCGTCTTTGCTCAAGGAATATATCCAAACCTCATGACCTAGTTGGGTTAACGCCTCAGCGAGTTCTAAGGTATGGACAACACTGCCCCTGGGTTTGGTGGAATAGGTAAAGAAGGCGATTTTCATCTTTTTCCCTCGGCAGAAAATCCCATCAGCGATCGCGTAGATATATCCCAAAACACAGCCGACTCATTACCCAATTTCAACACAAGTTGATGATGCTCTTCCACTGTTCCGACTGCGCTACAAACAAGATTTTGTTCATGGAAACAGTCTTGGACAGACGCAACCTTTTCAGGACGAACGCTGAGTAAAAAGCCATAGCTAGGAAAACTGAGCAACCACTGTTCTAACGGAATGTTATCAGGAGGCACGATCGCATCAAGGTTTAAAACTGCGCCACAATTTGAGGTTTCCAATAACATCAACAATGTTCCCACGATGCCGCCCATACTAATATCTTTCCCCGCATCACAAAGTCCTGATTCTGCTAAAAAAGGTAAGATTTCTATCTTTTTTTGTAATTGAACAGGATCAGCCGTTGTGGACGCATTCCAGAAAGGAAAACGATGATAAAACTCTCCCTGAAAATCGATTACTACTAATAGAACATCGCCTGATCGCGCATTGAAACTCGTAATCAGATGGGTTGCTCGTCCCAGAATAGCGACAGATAAAGCATTATAAGGGCTATGACAGTTGGTATGTCCCCCCACAATCGGCACATTGTAAGCAGAGGCCGCGGCTTTCATTCCTTCCCAAATCGGTTGAGTTATTTCCGTTGATTGACTCCAGATCGTATCGACCACCGCGATCGCCCGTCCCCCCATCGCCGCAATATCACTGACATTAACCATCACAGCACACCAGCCCGCAAACCAGGGTTCAGCTTCCAGAAAAGTGGGCAAAATGCCTTCAGAAGCCAGCAGTAAATAACCGTCACCATCAGGAATAGCAGCGCAATCATCACCCAAGGAAATTAAGGAAGAACTTAAATAATGAGCAGCCGTTTGAATATCCTGTTTATGAAGAATACCAAGGGATTGATGGAGATGGGCGATTAAGGTGGCAAGCATAAAAAAGTGACCTTTATCGCAGGTTTAAGAAGCGTTTTGAAGCAATTGGGTGAGAACAGGACGAGGTTCTACCCCTGCTGGATAATGCTGGAGTTGGGCTTCCATTAGATGATGGGGGCGATCACAAATAGAAATTTTTTGTAACGAATCCCAGTGTAAGCGGCGGAAAAACCGCACATTTTGAATCTGCACTGTTGCTAAAAAGCGATCGCATCCCCAGGTGTTGGCCGTCGTAACTGCTTTGTAAATTAATCCTTTGCCGATTTGTCCCACACAGCGATAATCGGGATGGACTCCCAACCTGCCGCCATACCATAATCCCTTTTCTGGTTCATAAATTCGCACAATACCAACGATTTTAGCGGTTTCTATCTCAACGGCGACAATGGGATAGGCGATCGCGTCATAGTGATCCAAATCTTCAGTTTCAAACACGCCCTGTTCTTCTACAAAAATCGAATGCCGTAGCGCGAAATAGTCCTTAATTTCTTGGGGAGTGGTTGCTAATTTGAAAGAGTAGGGAGAAATCATGAGCATTTATTTAGTTATCAATTTTAAAAACTTTAGAATTCCCTCATCTACTGTCATCCCCCTTATTAAGGAGGGCAGGGGGGATCAAGTACCTTAATTAACAGCGACCTATTCAAAAAGAGAAAGCGCGGAACAGGCTCCACACTTGGCACAACCCGCCTTAATTTCCTCGGATGACATTCCTGAGCGTTGCAAAAGATTTCCCACCGATTGATAAAGGGTCAGCATAAATTCACTGTTAGGAGCAGGATGGTTAGCAAGCGGAGTTCCCGTAATCGGTACAAAAGGCACAACAAAGGGATAAACGCCCAGTCGAATTAGGCGATCGCAAGTTTCAATAAGCGTTTCTAAACTATCCCCTAAGCCCGCTAATAAATAAGTGCTAACCTGTCCCCAACCAAAAACCTTTACGGCAGATTCAAAGGCTTGAAAATAATACGCCATCGGGACTTCGGCTTTACCAGGCATAATTTTGGCACGAACAACGGGATCGGCTGCTTCTAAGTGCATTCCCAAAGTATCTACACCAGCCGCTTTCATCTCCTCAAACCAACGGAAATCATCAGGGGGTTCACATTGGGCTTGGATGGGAATATTGACTGTGGCTTTGATTGCTTTAGCACACTCAGTTAGATAGGCTGCTCCGCGATCGCTGGTGTGGGGAGTTCCCGTCGTCATAACGAGGTGCTTTACTCCATCTAATCGAACGGCTGCTTCAGTGACTTCTGCCAATTGAGACGGGGTTTTACGGGCAATGGTGCGATCGCTGTTTAGGGATTGTTCAATGGCACAAAACTGACAAGCTGTAGCGGGATCACGGTAACGTTTGCAAGTCTGTAAAACCGTTGTGGCTAAAACATCCTGGCTATGCAACAGCGCAATTTTCCAATAGGGAATACCGTCTGCGGTGCTGAGGTCGTAGAACTTAGGTTTTTTCGGAAAAAAGAGGGGGGCAATCTCGCTTTCATCATGATGTAGCATGACTTTATCAGTAACAGCATCGATGGCGGCGGTGTAGGGCGATCGCGTGGCTGAATCCGTATAAATCGGAACCATGACCGTTGTTCCCTCAATCGTAACTGCCTTGTGATCCGAGGGGCCAGCACCGCCTTTCCGTCCAGACGCGCCAACATTAGGATCAACCCAACGCAAACCTTTTGATTGTAATTCCGTAATTAACTGTTGTTTGTTCATCATTTGCTCATAAGCCAGTAGACATTATCAAACTTAAAAAACTTTTCTATACATCGAAGGAATACAAGGATTGCGATAGGGAATTAATGGAGTAAGCTTTTATGATTTCTCCCCCAAAAGATGGTTATTTTCTTTATTTAAAAAGGTTAGAAAGATATGGTTAATTGAGAAATTTTGTTTAATTACAGCATTTTATAGTTAAGTCCCGTACAGGGTAAGCTGTTAAT
>QBMS01000197.1 GCA_003249095.1 Snowella sp. | reverse complement strand
CTTCGACGGAACGATGGGGACAGGCTTTTAAACAGATCATACATAAAACGCAATCGCGATTATCTTCTAGTTGGGCGAGATGGGAATAGAGGGGACAACCATTGGTTTCTAGCCCTTCTCCTTTTTGGGGGCCGCCTTTGTAGCATTGATAGGTGGTGCATTCGGCGGAACAAGTCCCCTGTTGCGATCGCAATTCTGTCATCGAAAGTTTGGCAAACATTCCATTCATTCCCCCGATGGGGCAGAGATAACGACACCAAAATCGGCGTTCAAAAATAGCAGAACAAATCATGGCTCCTGCGGTAATAATGAGCAGTAACCAAGCAGAGAGATAGGCAGTATTCGGTAAATCCCAGAGTTCTTCCCAGAGTAAAATTAGGGCAAATAGGCTAAATAAAAACCAACCTCCCCATTTTTCGGCAGTTTGTCGGGGCCATTTTTTGAGTTGACGGGGAAAGAGCCAGAGGGATAATTTTTGGGTGATTTCGCCATAGATCATGAAGGGACAAACGGCGCACCATAACCGACCGACGAACAGAAAACTGATTAAGACTAAAGGCCACCACCAAGCCCAAAAGAGATTTAGGGCAAAATTTTCGGAACGAGTTTGGGGGCCGAAAAATAAAATCGCGACAATGAGGGGATAGGCGATCGCGGTAAATCCGTAATTAATTTTGTCAGGCCACCAATCGCTACGGAGAAACTTTCTGAGAGTTGAATAGACATTTAAAAGATTTAAACGAAATTGTTTTTTCTTACTCTGAGACGGCCAGAGGATATCTTCCGTAATTTCCCGCGATCCCTGAAGTTGGGTCATGGCTCGATCTACTAGATTGGATAATTCCCGCAGATTATTGGGAAAATCGTAGGCTTGCAATTTTCGTAACGCTTCGGGAGTAACAGGAACAGGGTCAAGTCCTTTTTTTCGACAAGCAAGAGTGATGTAATAGTTCACATACTCTTCAATATCCATTTTTCTGACTCTCAGGGGAGGGACTTTGATTTTCTGGGGAAAGAAATGATCGATTTCTGGGATGGTTGTTTCGCTGATCCCAATAATACGGGCTTGACTGGTCTGGGTTTCGGCTTCGTCGGGATCATTTTGGCGACGGACAGGATGATAGGTTCCTTTTTCGATTAATTCTGCGATCGCGGGTCGTAAAGCCGTAGGAAGTTCCTGAATATTGTTAAAAATAATCGTTCCCTTGCCCAGGGCTTCAATGAGTCCCATTCTGCCACCCTTACGTCCAAATAAATCGGCTCCGTTACTTTGTAAAGTCGCACAACTCACAATCACCAACGGTTGTTTTCGATATTCATCAGATTGAAAATGAATCAGGGCCGCTGTGTTATCTTTTTCTAAGCCTGGTTCCCCAAAAATTAAAACCGCTTCCCGACTATCAAAGGCATTCTGAATTTGCGATCGCAATTTTTCCGCATAACGACTACTGCCCATAATCGCCCGCCTTGCCTTGGGAACAAGATAGGGACGCAAAATACTTTGTCTTTCCTGTTCAAACATTAACTGGGAAGATAATACTTGAACTTCTGAAGCGAGATATTGAGAAAATGCCTGAATAATTTGGGGATATTGTTTAACCAATTCCTGAAAAATAGATGCTTCTAGAAACCAAAATTCACAATCACTGGAACTGACAACGGTTTCTCTGACGGGTTGCTCTAGAATTAATGCTCCTAAATTAATCGCCGCCCCAGGTAATAGGCTAACTTTTTGGGATAATCTTTCTAAATGACCCGATCGCAGAATATAAAGGCCCTTTACCGATTCTTTTTCTGTCACTAAAGTTTCGTTTGTGGGTAGAGAAAAAGGTTGAAGATGGGGGACTATTTGATTCAAAATCTCCTCATCCAATAAACTTAACTCTGTTCTTTCTTTCAACCAATTTGTTAAATCAGTAAAGAGCATTTTTTGATTCTCCTAATAGGTTATTTTATTGGCATTAAATATTTTTATGGGTGTAATTAAGTTATACTAAACTTGCTTTTTAAAATAGTCTTAAAACCTTGTAAGAGTTTTGTTTCCAAATCCATAAGCTGTCATGAATCTAAATTGTATTTTTACAAATCTTTAAATACGTTTTAACAAGGGGCTTAAGCCCCTTGCCCGTGTGCCTTTTAAATGATTAACAGCTTAGAGCATAAAATTCAAAAAAAACGAAATTTTAAAGATGAAATAAAACCCAAAAATTGATCGGTCAAAAATCCGTTATGATCATTTAATCCCTAATCGATGGGTAGGTAATTTTAATTATATGCAGAATGGATCAACTTCTTACCCCTGTTCCCACTGGCCCTTTTCAAATATCCGCCCAATCTCCATCCGCGCTTAAATTATCTTTAATCCTACCCACCTTTAATGAAAGTGGCAATATTAGCGAAATAGTTAAAATATTAAGCGATTTACTCGATCCTGCTTGGGCGGGTCGCTACGAATTAATTGTCGTCGATGATAATAGCCCCGATCGCACTTGGAAAATTGCCTTAGAGTTAACAAAACAGTATCCCCAACTTAAGGTTGTCCATCGTGAAACAGAAAAAGGGCTTTCAACGGCGGTAATTCGGGGTTGGCAAGCGGGTCAGGGAGAGATTTTAGGGGTGATTGATGCCGATCTGCAACATCCTCCCGAAATTTTATTGCAACTACTGACGGAAATGGAACGGGGCGCAGATTTAGCGATCGCGAGTCGTCATGTCGAAGGGGGCGGGGTGAGTGAATGGAGTATGATTCGTCGTTTTCTGTCTAGAGGGGCGCAGATGTTGGGATTGGTCATTTTGCCCGAAGTGATTAATCGTTTATCTGATCCCATGAGTGGCTTTTTTATGGTGCGCCGTAGTGCGATCGCGGGTGTTACCCTCAGTCCAGTGGGTTATAAAATTCTGATTGAAGTGGCCGCCAGGGGAAAAATTCGTTGGATTGGGGAAGTGGGCTACGTTTTTCGGGAACGGCAAGCAGGGGAAAGCAAAGTTACCTGGAAGCAATATCTGGAATATCTCCAACACCTGATCCGCTTAAGGTTGTCCCGCTCCTCTCGCTTTATCCAGTTTTGTTTGGTGGGTTTAACGGGCGTGGTCGTGGATATGGGATTGCTGTTTCTCTTGAGTGATCCTTCTATGTTGGCGTTGCCCCTGACTCGCAGCAAGATTATTGCCTCTGAATTAGCGATTATTAATAATTTTCTTTGGAATGATCTCTGGACATTTGGGGATATTACGCGCCGTCAGCCGAGTAAAAGACAACAACTCAAACGCTTTATTAAGTTCAATTTAATTTGTTTAGCGGGTTTGGTTTTAAATGTGATTTTATTAAATCTCTTCTTTAATGTTTTTGGTTTAAATCGTTATCTGGCTAACTTTTGCGCGATCGCGATCGTCACTTTCTGGAATTTTTGGGTGAATCTTAAATTAAGTTGGCGCGTCACTGAGGTTACATAGGCAGATAAAAATTTCTCTTACACTTATTACATTTGTTACATTTCAAAATTTTCTTTAAACCATTGACGGGTAATCGGCTGGTCGATCATTAACCCTTCCCCTCCCAAGGTTTCTAGGGGTTTTCCTTCCACACTAATCCAGACGGGCGTATTGGGATCGAGACTAGAGGCCGTATATAAAATTTGCCCCAATCGCCCCGCCATACTTTCGCTACCGCCTCCCTGGGTAAAAGTGGCTGATAAATTGAGATAAACTCCTTGAGAATTAACTTTTAAACTCAATAATTGAGTTCCCATCGGAATGGCCGTACTGGCAGGAACATTAGGCGTTTGGCTGAGGAGTTGTTCTAGGGCCGTTTGTAAAACCTGGTCTTTATTGGCTGATTTTTGGACAGAAACAGAGGTCGCCACAAAATCCAGGTGGTCACTCTTCGGGCTTAACCAATAAACTTTTGCCTGGGACTGGATCAAGTTAGATTGGGGCTTTTGGACAACCTTCGGTTTTTCAGGGATGGGAGAGGGATTGACGGTCTCAAGATTGGGCGATCGCGTGGGGGAAGAGGTTAAACTTTGGAATGCCCACCAGGCCGCGCCTGTTCCAGCGATTAGAATAGCAGTGATGATTCCCAGGGTAAAACCGATGGATTTCGGCTGATTGTTGTTGGACATAACCCCTCCCGATTAACTTAGCGATTTAATCTAGTCTAACGTTTTTTTTGAGAGCAACTACTAATTATTGATGATTATTTAATTTGACCTTATCATGTCTCGATCGCAACATTTAGTTTTAATTGGCGGTGGTCATAGTCACGCGATCGCCTTAAAAGAATGGCAAAAAAATCCGATTACCAAGGTTAAATTAACTCTAATTACTAATGTTTTACAAACGCCCTATTCAGGAATGTTACCAGGCTATATTGCAGGATTTTATCGTTTTGAAGAGACGCATATTGATCTCAAAAAACTCACCCAATTGACTCAAACAAAATTAGTTTTAACAACAGCGATCGCCCTAGATTTAATCAAAAATCAAGTAATTTGTGCTGATTGCGCGCCCATTCGTTTTGATATTTTATCGATTGATATCGGGAGTACACCCACTCTCCTGAATATTGTGGGTTCCGAATATGTGATTCCCGCCAAACCCGTTCCCCAATTATTAGAAGTCTGGGAGAACCTTTTAAAGTGTGTGCATCAAAATCCCGAAAAGCCTATATCCATTAGTATTGTCGGCGGCGGTGCGGGGGGGGTAGAGTTAGCTTTAAATATGCGATCGCGATTACAAACCATTTTGCCGTCTCATTTAATAACCTTCCATCTCTTTCATCGGGGACAAAAATTATTAGAACATCATAATTCTTGGGTTAGTGAAAAACTAGAAAAAATCTTGAGAGAAAGAGAAATTCAAGTGCATTTAGGCGAAACGGTTCAATCTATTCAAGCTGATGAATTAGATTTTTATAAAATCAACTGTCAATCCAATTTAAGTATTAAGACAAATTATATTTTTTGGGTGACCCAGGCATCAGCACCCGATTGGATTAAACACTCGGATTTAAGTACGGACTCTTCAGGATTTATTCTGATTAAAAATACCCTACAAACCCTTTCCCATCAACATATTTTTGCAACGGGAGATATTGCAACAATGCCCGATTATCCTCGTCCAAAAGCGGGTGTTTTTGCAGTTCGACAAGGAAAACCTCTGGTAGAAAACTGGCGTAATTTTTTATTAAATAAACCGCTCAAACCCTATTTCCCTCAAAAAACTTACCTGAATTTAATCGGTACAGGGGATAAAAAGGCGATCGCCTCCTGGGGAAATTGGGGCTGTCAATCTCGTTATTGTTGGCAATGGAAAGATTATCTTGATCGCCAATTTATGGAACAATTTACTTAAAAAAATCCCTAAAAAATTGGCTCTTCTGGATTCACAGTAAAAACTGTATAATAGAGTACATTGTATGAGGAT
>QBMS01000196.1 GCA_003249095.1 Snowella sp. | reverse complement strand
TATTCAGCGCAATCACATCGGTTGTTCCTTGTTGGTCTGGGTTGGACTCAATGCTCTTGCTACTTTGGCTCGACAAACTGTTTATCAGCTTAAGCACTGCTTGCTCGATGACTATCTTTGTCAGCAACTTAAAAATCCTTCTCTCGTTATCACTTTTGCGTAAGTCCTGATATTTTGCTGTAACGTTTGGGCAGAAACCTAATGACGATTTCTTCCTGACGGTGGCTCAATTCCCCGATAGCTCGCACCAGTATCAAAGCCCGCTTTACTGCCTGGCTCGTCATCTGCGCGATCGCGGGTAATAATCCAAAGACTCGGTTCAGTGTTCATAAATATCCTCAAGATCAAAAACTTGATCAAAAGTTTAAACTCTTTCGGCCAACTCTAACCAGCGTTCCGTTGCGGCATCGATCGCGTCTGTTAATTCGGCTAATTTTTCCGTTAATTTTTGTACTTTAGTAAAATCCGAAGAAGGATTGGAATAAAGCGTTTTTTCAATGGTTTCTTTTTCTGCTTCTAACTGGGCAATTTTTGCTTCCATTGTTTCGTATTCTTTTTTTTCTTTAAAAGATAACTTACGGGATTTATCAGATTTATCAATGGTCGCAACAGTCGCATTAGATGATACCGATTTACTGGTATTGGTAGATTGACTTTCGGAATTTTTAGCTGCATTTTCCTCGGTTTTTTTGTATTCTATATAAATAGAATAATTCCCTGGATATTGACGCAGTTTTCCCCCTTCTTCAAAGGCAAAAATAGTATCCACCGTGCGGTCTAAAAAATAGCGATCGTGGGAAACGACAATCACGCAACCATTAAAATCTTCTAAATAATCTTCTAAAACTCCTAACGTTTGCACATCCAAATCATTTGTCGGTTCGTCGAGAATTAACACATTGGGCGCACCCATCAAAACTCGCAATAAAAATAAGCGGCGTTTTTCGCCTCCCGATAATTTGCTAATCGGTGCATATTGTTGATCGGGGGGAAACAAAAAGCGTTCTAACATCTGAGATGCGGTGATTACCGTGCCATCGGAGGTTTTCACCAGTTCCGCTACTTCCTTAAGATATTCGATCACCCGTTGACTACCGTTGGGCATTAAATCGTCGGAATGTTGGTCAAAATAGCCAAAATGAATGGTTGAGCCGATACTAACGGAGCCGCGATCGGGTTCTACTCGTCCCGTAATAATATTCATCAGCGTGGATTTGCCCGCACCGTTGGGGCCGACGATGCCAATGCGGTCTTCGGGATTGAAAATATAGGTAAAATCCTCAATTAAGATGCGATCGCCGTAGGATTTGGCAATATTTTCTAACTCAATCACTTTTTTGCCAATGCGACGGCCAACGGTGGTAATTTCGACTTTGCCCTGATCTTGTTTGAATTCTTGGGCCTGCATATCCCGAATGCGATCGATGCGGGCTTTTTGTTTGGTACTGCGAGCTTTTGGCCCCCGTGATAACCATTCCAATTCTCGCCGCAAAACCCCTGCAAATTTACGCTGGCTACTCTGCCCCGATTCCTCGGCTTCGGCTTTTTTAGTCAAATAATAGGCATAATTGCCGCTATAGGAGAACAAATCCGCCTGATCAATTTCTAGAATGCGATTGGTGACTTGATCTAAAAAATAGCGATCGTGGGTAATCAGCAACAACGCGCCCCGATAGCGTTTGAGGTAACTCTGCAACCATTCCACCGAGAGGGCATCGAGATGATTGGTCGGTTCATCCATTAATAAAACATCGGGTTCTAACAAAAGGGCCGAGGCGATCGCGATTCGTTTACGATAACCACCAGAGAGGGAACCCACTTTGGCTTCTAAATCATTGATTCCTAATTGATTGAGGATAATTTTGGCATTATTTTCCAGTTCCCAAGCTCCCAAGGCATCCATCTGCTCAGAAACCACCGAAAGCCGAGCCATTAATTTATCCGTATCCCCCTGACTATGGGATAATTTTTCGGAAATTTCTTCATATTCTCTCACCAACGACATTTTTTCATTGCTCTCAACAAAAACCTGCTCTAGGACGGTATGTTCATCCTCCATTTCGGGCTGTTGGGGCAGATAGACGATTTTTGCGCCCCCATTTACCCAAAATTCGCCGCCATCGATGGATTCTAAGCCCGCAATCATTTTTAATAGGGTCGATTTGCCTGAGCCATTACGCCCGATCAATCCGACCTTATCGCCTTCTTCTAGGCTAAAGTTGGCATCTTTAAGGATTTCTTTGATGCCAAAGTTTTTTTTTAGCGATCGCAGGGTAAAAAGGGTCATGAGATTCTGGAGGATTTTTGACAGTCTTTTTCATTGTATCCCTAGAAATCCCGATCAATGGGAAACTCTAAGCGCGATCGCCCATCGCCTATAGTTGATCGTTGTAAAATGCGATCGCCTTTTTGAATTTTGATAATTGCTCTTTGGCTAAATGGGGTAACGAGAATTCAGTTATTCAGAGAAGTTTTCTAAGATGTCAATAATTAAGGTTTGTAACAGAGGAAAGTCCTGTTGAACCGTATTCCAAACGACATCCAATTTGACAGCAAAATATTGATGAGTTACTTTGTCTCTCATTTTAGCAACGTCTTTCCAAGGAATTTGAGGATATTGTTGTCTAATATTATCAGGTATTTTCTTGACTGCTTCGCCGACAATTTGAATGGCTCTAGTAACCGCAAAAATAGTTTTTGTGTCCTGACAAAATGATTCAAAATCTATATCTTGAGTAAATTCAAGAGCTAAACGAATCGCTTCTTCTATATCTTTAAGATAATCTTCACTATATCGTTTGGTCATATATAAATAACTTCAGAGAGAATTTGTTGACCAATTTTGGGTTTCAGGCTTTCTTTCATGACGAGATCAACGTTAACTTCTAATAGATCGCTGAGATAGTTTTCTAGGTGGCAAAAGGTTAATAAACCAAAGCGATATCCTGATTCAAATTCAATTAAGATATCGAGATCACTGGTGGCGGTTTCTTCTCCTCTAACATAGGAGCCGAATATTCCTAATTTTCTAACATGAAATTGTTTTTCTAGATGAAGTTTGTGTTCTGTTAGGCGATTTTTGAGACTTTCTAGTCTATTCATAAATTTCTCTCAGGGATTATTATCATTTATTTTGTATTACTTTGCGATCGCGGTTTTGATATTGAGTTTAGTCGAGTTGGTTGATCCAGTTTTGTAGAATATTGATTAGATTTTCTTGGGTAGGAATACCGTTTTTAATTTTAATTCATCAATTTTCAAGTTTTACCATTGGTGCAATCCGAGGATCAATTATTTTCTGACCACCACAACTATCAAACTTCACTGCTAGATTTGATTTTGGTAAAATATGAGTAACCTTTCCTATTCCAAAAAGTTCATGCTTTACACTGTCATTAACTGACCAGGTTGTTGTTTTTGTAGTTTTAAGTTGATAGGAAGATTGAGGAGCAGTCTGACGAGTTTGTAATTGATTTTGAATCGATAAAAAGTCCTGAGAGCAATAATCTTGAGCTAAATCAATAAAGTCAATATTTTTAAGTCCAATATATCCATCCATAAATGGTTGACCATTTTCAATCAAAGTCGTTTGACCACAACTTGGCAACCAAAAATCGCTAAGAACATTTAATTTGCTGATTTCATCTGGACTATTTTTAATTGTTTTTTGAACTAGATATTCATAAATAAATTGTTTCCTTACACTCCTGCATTTAATATCTTCTAAATTACGAGAGTTTAGAAAATAGCTTTCTGGCAAATATTTTATATCAATCAGATTTAAATAAGGTTTGTAAAAAGCAAATAACAATTGTATAAATGAAGAAAATCGATCGGTAATGTCTTTTATTGATAAATCTCTAAAAATTGATTTTTCAAATACACCACAATCATTGCTAATATTCTTATGATATTTATGCTCAGTAACGGATAAGATAATCTCTTTTACTGTATTAAAGTTTTCATAAGAAAAAATACCTTTCTTAAAGGAAAGATAAAAAATATGATTAAAATAGTACATTTTTGTGATTTCACTATTATCGATTTTCTTGATAATCCAATTAGAATAATAGTTATTTGGTAGAGGGTAATTGATTAAGCAACGTTGACCTTGATCATAAGAATAAGTATTTTTTAGCTTATCAAATACATTGTCTTGCTGACCACTAGACTGTCCAATATAAGCTATTTTTAATTTTAAATGGTTTAATTCGGGAAATTTAATATCTATATGGGTAAAATATCCATAATCATTAAAATTATCTTTACTAATTTCATATTGCTTATCTAAGCGAACATTGAGAGGATCAGAAAATATGACAGCATCTGGACGAAGTTGAGAGCCATTAACATGAAAAATACTTGAAAAGTCTATAATTTTATCTGATTCTTTCCATTTTGCGATAATTTCATTAGCCACAAATTGAGTATCTAAATAAAGCAAAAAACTAGGATTAGTGTTTTTAGCTAGATAGGTTAAACACATTGATTCCCAAACATTATTGAAATTATTGATTCCCCAAATTTCTCCGTCATCATTATGAGTTATTTCTCCATAGAGGAATATTTCAATAGCTTCATACAATTCCCAATAATCAGAATCTTTTAATGGTGTATTGCGATCAATTAACTCTAAAGTATCTTTTAATATTTCAATTATTTGAGAATAAAAACTTTCTTGGAATAATCCATATTCAGACCCAATATAATCCTGTCTAAATCTTTCGGCTAAAGACTTGATTTCTGCACTAACTTCTTGATTGAGTTGTTGTTTTATTTCCCACAAAATATAACAATACATTGCAACAATATCAGTTGAATTAAACTGAACTTGTTGGCGTGGCAAATTCATATGATCAATATAAGCAGTACCATTGGGAAGAAAAATGGCATTGTGTAAAAACTTGTGAAATTGACTATAATTAATCTTCTCCGATCTACCAAGTCGATAAACTAAACTTAATATTTTCGGCTCATCATAAGCTTTTAAAATATTAGTGATAATATCTAATTTAGAGTAAAAAATATTTTCTTCCTCTTCCTCAGAAAGACTAATCGTTGAGCCTTGATCGGTTTTAAGAACACCATCTCGATCTGAGGTTCTAATTTTATAATGATCTTCTAGATAACCTTTTTCTATACAAATATCCTTAAATTTCTCAAATATTTGATAAAAAATAAAAAATAATTTACATTTTGCATCAAAATTTTTTAAATCTTTTAACTTGCCAGAAAAACCTTTAGGTAAACAAAATTGTAGCTTCGCATTTTGTCTTTGAATACCAACAAAAGAATATTTATTCTCTACAACAAGTTCGACATCATTAAAGTTAATCATAATATTTACTAAATATTAAGCATAAAATCCCAAAAAATAGCCTGTGACGCTCTGTAACGAAGAGATTAAGCTTTTTGCCTATATAGGGAAGGGTTCTAGTGGCGCAAGAATAGTTTGGGGGTGGGGGGATAGAGCCTGGGA
>QBMS01000195.1 GCA_003249095.1 Snowella sp. | reverse complement strand
GTAGGGCATACGAGAACGGACTTCTGAAATGGAGTAAACGTCTGGGGAGACACGATCTCTGGATTGAATGTTGCAAGATGTTTGATTGAAGTTGAGTCGCTGAACCAGAAATCCAAAACAGCAATGTTTGGAGAATCCCCTGCCTTTAGGTATGGGGAGTATGTCAAAAAGGAATCATTCGTGAAGGGATTAAAAAATCATGGCAGCTAAAGTCATTAAAAAGGGGTCGTTAGTCCGAGTACTTCGGGAGCAATTGGATGATAGTCTAGAATCTAAGGCCAGCGATCGCCGTTTTCCCAATTATCTCTTTGACAGTAAGGGTGAAGTCGTGGATCTCAAGGACGAATACGCCTTGATTCGCTTCTATGTACCAACTCCCAATGTCTGGTTACGGGTGGATCAACTCCAATCAGTCGATTAAAAAGCCCATCCCCCAAAATTTATGAATGCTTTCTTACACTCAGCAACGGCCTATCAATTTTTTAAGGTTGCCGTGATCGGGGCGGGCAATGTGGGCCGTACCCTAGCTCAACGCATCATTGAAAAAAATGTTGCCGATGTTGTTTTGTTAGACATTGTGCCAGGGTTGCCCCAGGGAATTGCCCTGGATTTGATGTCAGCTAGAGGAATCGAAGGTCAAGATAGCCAAATTGTCGGTACGAATAACTACGAAGACACGGCTGATGCGAACATTGTCGTCATTACCGCAGGACTCGCTCGTAGACCTGGCATGAGTCGGGATGATTTATTGGCAATTAATGCCAAAATTGTCGCCGAAGCTGCGGAAAAAGCCCTAAAATATTCCCCCGATGCCATTTTTCTGGTCATTACCAATCCCCTAGACGTAATGACCTATTTAACCTGGAAAGTCACGGGTTTACCGAGCCAACGGGTGATGGGGATGGCAGGTATTCTAGATTCTTCACGATTACAACTCTTTATTGCTATGCAATTAGGGGTTTGTTCTGCCGATATCAGTACGATGGTTTTGGGCGGTCATGGGGATTTGATGTTACCTTTACCCCGTTATTGCACCGTTCGCGGTGTGCCGATTACGGAATTATTGGATACCTCAACCATTGACCAATTGGTAGAACGCACCCGCAATGGAGGAGCCGAAATCGTCAAATTATTGCAAACAGGGGGGGCCTATTACGCGCCTTCTTCCTCTGCTTGTGTGATGATTGCGGCCATTTTACGCAATCAATCCCGTCTTTTACCCGCCGCGACCTATCTTCAAGGAGAATACGGACTAGAGGATGTTTTTCTGGGTGTTCCCTGTCGCTTAGGCTGTCATGGGGTGGAATCGATTCTGGAAGTGTCGTTAACAGAGTCGGAAAAAGAAGCTTTACACATCTCGGCCCAATCCGTCCGCAAAAATGTCGAGTTGGCGATCGCGAGTTTAGGCTGAAACAATTTTATAATCAATCAACAGATTTTTTAAAGAGCAACTATCGTGACGGACACCCATTCTCCCCATTGGCCCACGCTTCTACAGCAACTACTCGATCGCCATTCCCTTTCTCAAGTACAAGCCTCCCAACTGATGCAGGGTTGGCTCAAGGAAGAAATTCCTGCTGTTCTCTCTGGTGCAATTCTTGCCGCCATTCAGGCCAAGGGCGTTTCGGCAGAAGAATTGGCAGGCATGGCCCAGGTTTTGCAGGGTCAATCCTTACAACAAAATTTGATTGTCCATTCCCAACCGCTAGTCGATACCTGTGGCACGGGAGGCGATGGCTCATCTACCTTTAATATCTCCACCGCAGTCGCCTTTGTGGTCGCCGCAGCAGGGGTCAAAGTCGCCAAGCATGGGAATCGTTCAGCATCCAGTAAGGTGGGTTCTGCCGATGTCCTAGAAGCTCTAGGAATTAATTTAACTGCCCCTTCCGAAAAAGTCTCCGCCGCCGTTGAAGCCGTAGGAATTACGTTTCTCTTTGCTCCTGGTTGGCATCCCGCCCTCAAAAGCGTTGCTCCTCTCCGCAAAACCCTCAATATTAGAACGATTTTTAATTTGCTCGGCCCCTTAGTGAATCCTTTACGCCCAACGGGTCAGGTGATTGGGGTATATGATGCCCAATTTTTAACGCCTTTGGCGGAAGCCTTAGCAGTTTTAGGAACCTCAAAGGCAATGATTGTTCATGGTAGGGAGCGGTTAGATGAAGCAGGTTTGGGAGATATAACCGATATTGCTTTACTCACCAATAATCAAGTAAATCTGAGTACCCTAAATCCTCAAGAATTAGATCTAACACCTGTTCCCATTTCTGAGTTAAAGGGGGGAGATTTAATGGAAAATACGGATATTCTGCGAAATGTTTTACAGGGAAAGGGAACTTTGGCTCAATTGGAGGCTGTGGCGTTGAATGCGTCGTTGGCTCTACAGGTGGGTGAAGCGGTGACCTGGGGAAATCATCAGCAGGGCATTGAAACAGCGAAAGATATTTTGAAGAGTGGCTTGGCTTGGCAAAAGTTAGAGGCTTTAGTTGATTTTTTAAAGTAAAATTTATCAACTCTTCTGATCGCGATCGCCTTTTTTCGTAGGCGACGACGCATAATAATCCCGTTTATTCTAACACTCACCTCAAAAAAGGTTGTCAAAAGTCTTTTTCTACTTGCCAGAACGCACGGTTAGCATCAACGAATTGACGCACAATCCTTTTCAGTTCGGGGCTTTCGGATACCTGGCACTCTTGAATGCTGAATATCGTACAGAAAGAGGGAGAAAAATAAATAACCTGTGCTTTTTCTGTTGCCAACAGACCTTAAAAATACTTTTATTCTTAATTATTAAGATTGTAGGTTCCTATCTCTAAAATCATTCTTTTTTTGTAGGGGATTAACACTGCTAAGCCCTTTTATGCGTCTATCAAGCAATACATTGTCTGTTGACCGTTGAGATTATGGACATAATGGTATTATGTCCCTACAGAAATCGGAATCTTGAATGCACAACTTATTAAATCCTTGTTCCTTATTATGCTGAAATTCGTACCGACTTGGAGTCTAAAGGAACACCCATTGATGCAGACAACATCTCACAAAAAATATTTGGTTTTGGTTAAGAATTCTCACAAAAATATTGACAAGTGCTGAAATATTCGGTTACGATACCCAACCGAGTCAAATTTCACCTTAAATTTTGGAGAAACAAACCATGACTAAGAAAAACTTCACACCCCAACAAGCCGCTCCTGTACAACGGCGGAGAATCTAAATCAATGCCTGCTAAAGATATTTTTCATGATGCGGTAAAAAAAGGACTAGAACAAGAGGGTTGGGTAATTACCAACGACCCTTTGAGGATTGAAGTTGGCGATGTGGAAATGTATATTGATCTCGGTGCAGAGCAAGTTTTAGCGGCTGAAAGAGCAGGACAAAAAATTGCGGTGGAAATTAAAAGTTTTATTGGTACATCTAATATTTCTCAATTTCATCAAGCCATTGGACAATTTTTTAATTATCGTCTAGCTTTAGAAGAAAAAGATCCAGAGCGAGTTTTATATTTAGCAGTTCCTTCGGGAATTTATTTTTCTTTTTTTCAATTACAATTTATTAAGACTGTTGTTGAACGTTTCCAACTTAAAATCATCATTTATGATCCGATTCAGGAGGTAATTTTGCAATGGAAAAACTAGAGAAATATCGCCAATATGTACAACAAGTTATCAAAGAATATGCTCAGTTAGGTGCGACCAATGATGAAATTGAACAACAGTTGATTTTTGACACCGTTGGCGATCATTATCAATTGATGTATGTGGGCTGGAAAAACAGACGGCGACAGCACGGTTGTGTTTTACATTTGGATATTAAAAATAATAAAATTTGGATACAACATGATGGAACTGAGGTTGGCATCGCGGATGAGTTGGTTAAATTAGGCGTACCTAAAGAAGATATTGTATTAGCTTTTCACGAACCTTTGGTTAGAGAATATACTGGATTTGCGATTGATTAACTTAATAGTGTTTATCGGTAACAGTTTGTTATAGATTATTTACTTTTCCTTATTCCTCAAAAATAATATCCTCATAAACGGACTCAATGGGAAAGCTTAAACTAATACTTTGTAAATTGATATTATCCCCCGATTGATAATTAAAAATCTCCCAATTACCCCGATCATTTTTGCGGTATAAATCGATCGCTATTTTTTCGGCATCAACTAAAACATAATCTTGCAAACTAGGATTGCGACGATACATCCTAAATTTATCTCCTCGGTCATAATTGGCGGTACTGGGAGATAAAACTTCAACAATTAGACAAGGATATTGAATCGCCTGAATGGCAGTGCGATCGCGCTCATCACAAGTAACGCTCACATCGGGATAAACATAATCTTTAGTTTCAAAAATATTGACACGACAATCGGAATTACCGACCTGACAACCACTGCCCCGTAAATGACTTTTAAGGATAAAAATAAGATTACTAGCAATTCGCCCATGATTTTGAGTCCCCCCACTCATGGCATAAACTTCACCATTAAGATACTCATGGCGCAGCAGTTGTTGTTCTTCCCAAATAAAATATTCTTCGGGTGTTAACTTAAGAAACTTATCTTTTACAGCAATCATTTCTTGTTATCTCCTGGGCGATCGCGGGATTAGGATTACACGCTCGCTACCCCGCAGTAATCACCTCGATTTTAACACTTGGGTGAATTTTTGGAGTCTTATTTGAGAGTTGAACCCCAGCCGATAGCTTACTTCTCCTGGGCGAGGGATATTATTATTTATTTTTGAGAATAAGTGATAAGATTAGGTATTCAAGTTAACTTTAAATAAAAGCGGAAGAATGTCTTATAGTCAATTTACAACTCTGGAAATGATTGAATCCAATTTTGACATAAAAATTGCTGATAAAGTGGGCATTTTTGATCAGATTCCTGAGTCTGAATATAGCGATTTTCTGGGTCAAACTTTACAAGACAATATTGCTCTGGCTTTAGCGATCAACACAGAAAAAGCACGCTCAGAACTAATTGTTACTCCTATTTTAGTCGAATTGAGAAAGCATTTTAATTATCAAATTAGTTTTTTCTCAGGCAAAGAGTTTAATATAGATCCTGAAAAAGGATTGAATGGGTTTTGCGATTTTCTAATTAGTCGCTCTCCTGAACAACTCTTAATTAAAACACCAGTTGTCGCTTTGGTAGAAGCTAAAAATGATAATCTGCAAAATGGACTGCCTCAATGTATGGCTGAAATGATTGCTGCTCGCATTTTTAATGAAAGAAATAATAATAATATTGCGGCCATATATGGGGTTGTCACTACAGGAACTAATTGGAAGTTTTTACGCTTAGTTAATCAAACGATAGAGGTTGATTTAAATGATTATTTTATTGATAAGATTAGCAAAATAATTGGCATTTTAAAGCATTTAATTAACTCAACAAATTCTTAGTTTATTGAGATTAAGTGTAGATTCGGGGTCTGAACATACCTAGCATAGCCTTATTTTTTTATTTTAAAGGATTTAGAGGCACTGGTTCAGTCTAATTATTAGAATGAAATCCTTACAAGACAAGGACTTAAC
>QBMS01000194.1 GCA_003249095.1 Snowella sp. | reverse complement strand
TTATAATTTTTGATAAAATTACGTTGGTCTTGGCTTTTTATTCTCTTTAACAAAAATTTTCATTAATTTTAATACTTTATGGAATGGTTTTTAATTGCGCTTACGGGTTTACTCACAGCAATCACCCCCGTTGGTCTGGTCGTTGACCATGTTATTGCTAATAATATTCGCGATCGCGTTAAAAGTGTGGAGGAATTGTCTGTCAGAGTCGATAATGCTCCGAGTTATCAACTCATTCAGGGCAAAGTCAATCGGGTGAGAATTGCGAGTCGGGGAATAGAGCCGATTGATCATGTCCGCATTGATACCCTGGATATTGAAACTGACCCCATTGATATTAAAACCAATGATTTAAAACTGGGTAATTTAGAACAGGTTCGGAGTTCCCTGCGATCGCCGTTACAGGGAGCCTTTCATCTGATTATCACGGAAGATGATATTAATAAAGCCCTAGCAGAACCACAAATTAAGAGCCAAATCCAATCTCTATTGGGTAAATTATTGCCTGCGGATATTCCGACGCTGGAATTTATGAGTGCTAAAGTGACTCTTAAAGAAGCCAATCGCGCCCAAGTTGAGGTGCAATTACAACAAAAAGTCGATGAGTCCGAACCGCCTGAAAATTTAGAAATTACCATTGAAACGGGGATTAAGGTGATAGAAGGGCGATCGCTAGAATTAATTGATCCGATAGCAAGCTTAAACGGACGAAAGATTTCTCAACGAATTTTGCAAGGGGTTCTAGGCAGTATCAGCGATCGCTTAACTCTTAAACGGTTTGAAAAGCAAGGAATTATTGCCAGGATTTTAGAATTGGAATTGGATGATAAAGAAGTTAATGTGGCGGCATTTGTTCGCTTGAATCCTTTAGAGCCTGATTCACCTAAATAATGATGAAATTTAAAGTTTAGTTATAAAAGTGAATTTATTTTCATTCCCCCTGAAATAGATTGCAAGTCAAAGTCAAATTAAATGATTATTAACTTTTAAAAAGCAAAACTTCTGCGGGTTTAGCGTATTGCTTATCTTCAGTCTCTATTTTAATCCGAGGAGCGAGTTGGATAACCTGCGCTGTCTTAGAGCTAAGAAAATTTTGTGGTAAACCCGCACTATCTTCAATGTCTGAAAAATAAAGTCCTAGTTCATAATGTATATCGGAAGGGCTAAGAATGCCTTCTTTGATTACTATTTGAATAGCCTCATGTATCAGTTTAGGGATTTCTAACTCGATAACATCATCAAAAGGTTCTGATTTTTTCCATCCTCGGCGTGAATAATTTCGCCAAAAAAGTTGAGCATCTTCTGCTCTAATAAGATTTAGATGTTCTGATCTTTTAATCATCATTCCGATAGATAACTTCCATCTTTTTTTGAGAAGACGAAATTTTTCTAAACTAGGTTTAACTACTTCTTGGATAAATGATGTTTCAGGAAAATGAAATGCAGCAGAAAAACGATGTGCTTGGTCTTCGATAAGATTAAAATAGTGAGAATTTTGCATCACAGCTTTAGGTACATTCTTGTGCAATATTAGATGTCCTAATTCATGTCCTAAATCAAATCTTGAACGGACAGCACATTGTTTTTCATTTCCAAGAATAATATAGGGGCGCGCATCTACCCACTTTGAAAAAGCATCAAGATGTTCTGATTCAAAGGCGCGACGAATCACGACAATACCATTATTTTGTAAAAGCCAGACAGAATTGCTGATAGGGCCATCACGAAGTCCCCAAAAACGACGAACTTGAGATGCAACATCCTCGATAAATTCATTAGATATCTTACAAGGATCGCTTGGGCATTCAATATCAGGAAAATTAAGTGGTGGCAACTCGACAAATGTTTCAAGTAAAAAAATTAATTTTAATAACCATTCAAGTTTTACTTCTGCCATTTCACGAGCGGCTTTCGTCGCTGCACTCATAGAACGATAAAAAGTGGGCGTTTCAAAATCAGGCTTGATTTTGTTTTCTTTGAGAAAAAATGCCATTGGAAAATTTAGAATATCACAAATTTTTTCTGCCACTTCAATACTGGGCGACTTACGACCTGTTTCATAGCTAGAAATAGCTGATTTTGTTATTCCCAGTTGTTCAGCCAATGATACAGCCGTGACATTCCTTGCGACTCTTGCTTTTTTTAAATTTTCTCCTATGTATCCTAATGAATTTTTCATTCTTTTTGTTTTCCTGTTCTTTTGGGAAGAATACGAATTCCTGGTGTTTGAGGTCTTTGAATGATTTCTTCTGGTAGCTTTTCAATAGAAGGTTCTTGCATTTCTTCAACTGGAACAATCCTACTAATTACGCTTGGATATCTTGTCATTAAGTCAATAGACTCAATATATGTATCCGAGTGGCTACTTGGAAAAGCAATCCTAAGAAACGAAGGGAAAGATGCTTGAGGTGAACCATAAAGCAAGATTGCATAAGTAAGATTGTCACTTTGACGATTTTTTTCAGTCTCGAAAAGTTCTCCTTGTCCATTGCCTTGATAAACATCCCTAAAATCAGCTTTTCTTACTTTGCCTTTAGGCGTATGTACAGAAGATGCGGTCAAGCAAAGATTGCCTGATTTAACCCATGTGTGTGAATATGAACGTCTTTTATTCGGGCGACTTTCCGCAGCCATACCAGGATAGTTAGCTGACAACTCTCTCAATTTAGTTTCAAAAAGTCCTCTTAAATAATGCGAACGAGTATCACGAGCCTCTGATTCCCCAAAATAAGGAGAACGACAGACTTTATTCGTCTCCTTATAAGAGTAAGCAAGAGCTTCAAGAATCTTTAAACACCAGCCTTCAGGTATAGATTCACTAAAGAGTTTTTCTAACGATGAACAATAGGATGAATTCATGCTTTAAGCTTCTCACATTTATAAATTATTTTACCCCCTGGTAAACCATTATGGCTATTTTGTTAATTTTTGTCAACCAATCTGTGGTTTTTTATGATAATTGTTAAGGAGTCGCATTCTCCATAGAAGGCTTATTCTTCCTTCCTTGCTTAAAATTTGAGATAAAATTCAAGATTTTGTCAAAAAAAGCACTTATGAGCAAATTAACCAATCAATTCGGGAGGAGGAAAACAGATTGTAGGTTGGGTTGACGAGGAAACCCAATATTTCAAAGGTAAAAATACTCTCATCATTCTCGATTTCTGCGATTGCGGTTTTGCAGATAAAGAGCAATCACGTTTTTAGGTTGAAGGGGTAAAAGGCGATTAGATCTTGATAGTATAAACGATAGAATCTGTCACAGCCGCGTCTTGAATTTCTTTGTTTTCTGACTTTTTATGGTTGCTCATGGTTTATTTCTCCTAACGTTAAAATAATTTTACTTATTATGTCATTCCCGCAAGCGAAAAAATGGTAACTTTACTAGACCTTATTAAGGAGGGATCACCTCTTTAGGGTGCTGATGTGGTCTGAATAATTGTTTACTCTTTAATTTAATAACAAAGTCTGATGCCGCATTAAGATTCATCTAATCCTAATTTAACTTTTTCTGGAATCCCTCTCATATTTTCATTGCTAAGCCCGTCATCTAGACGAACGATTCGACTTTCTCTATCATAATAGAAAATGCAAATGTAAAGAAGCATTAAGCATTAAGCTATGTCCTCTAAGATAACTCATTCAGGCAAAGGTCGCATGATTCTAATTGGTGCAGGGATTGGAGGTCTGACCGCAGGGGCTTTATTAGCGCGTCCCGTGGCTTAACCATATACCACCTACCTCTTTCAGGGCTTTTTCTTAATTATCACTCTCCTTCTCTGATAGAAGAGTGATAACTTTCATCTTAATTCTAAGACTTTTTTGTTCCCTATATTAAATAGAGGTCACGCCCAATTGGATTCCCAGATGTACAGATCATCGGGTCGATCTACATCAGTTAAAACGGGTAAATCATAAACACTCAATTTTTCTTGCTTAATAATCTCTTTCGTTTGAGTCAAAACACGATCGCTTCCCCAGTCAATATGATTAAAAAGCATCGGAAAAGACTGACTCAAACCGATTAAATAATAGCCGCCATCACTTGCAGGGCCGAGAACCACATCATGGTAATTTAAAGCTAAAAAAGCCTCTTCAATCAGATGTGGACTCAAATCAGGACAATCAGTACCAATAATGATTATTTTTTCTATTTGATTTTTAAATCCATCCGCAAACGCTCCTTGCATTCGTTTTCCTAAATTTTCCCCAAACTGGGGGTGATAGGAAAGAGGATTGATGCTTAAATTGGGATTATTGGCTAAAAAAGAGGAAATTATAGGATTTAACCAAGTTTCCATTAGAAAGCGATCGCCACCACTATAATAAATTCCTATTTCTAACGATTGATCACAACCTAAAGTCAGCAAATTGAGCACAGTATATTCTGCCATGCGACAGTGCAGATCCGCCGCCCCTTGTTCTCCTAAGGCGGGAATCATACGGGTTTTGGTTTTGCCTGGAACAGGATAGCGCGTAAAAATAATTAACCGTTTTTTGATCATGAAAAATTGCTTACCGCGATCGCTGAAAAATACTCAACATCACAGGCCCTAATAAATAATAATGACCGCAACAAATTAGTCCAACATTAGTCGCAAACTCTTCTCGTTGTTGGGAGCTATAAAAACGTAAACCCCCTGGAGTGATAGATAAATTTTGTTGTTTTGTTGTCCCGACATAATCCGCTAGATAAAAATAACCTTCAGGCATCAGGACACGGCTAATTTCAGCAAAAACCTTTTCGGGATTGGGATAGTGCAAAAAACTAATCGTATTAAAAACGGCATCAAATTGATTAGGAACAAAGGGTAAGGATTCGGCATTTCCTTCACAAAAAATTAAACGGGGATGAGATTGATTTTCTGCCCGCGCTTGACGCAACATTTCAGGAGATAAATCGACTCCCGTTCCTTGTATTTCAGGAAATTTTTTACACAATCGGTTTAGTAATTTTCCTGTGCCACAACCTAAGTCTAATACCTTAGCTTGAATGGGTAATTGAACATAGGTTAATAATCTTTGATGAATGGCTTGATAAAAAATAGTCGTTAATAAGCAATCGTAAGTAGTAGCCCAATGGTCAAAAAATTGAGTTTTTTGTTTGAAGAAAGCATTCGTTTTTTCCATAAGAAACTTAGATTAAAAAAGTTACTTTTGATGTTTTTTGTTAAGTTTATTAAAGCCAATCTTCATCGTCTTCTTCCACATTATTAGGTTCTATCGGACGCAAAGGAGGATTAATCACTCGATAATTGGCATCATAAACCTGATTAGAACTGGAGGGTTTAGAAGAAGATTTTTCAGTCGTGCGGTCAGGAGGGATTTCGGCGGCAGTACGGGGTTCTCGATAGGTCTGAGAATAAATCGTCCCTTGCTGGGAAGTGGTTTTCGGTTCCTGAGCTACTTCAAAACGTTTTAGGTCTTCATCCCGTAGACGGGGTTGCGGTTCACTCGGCTTGACAGTATCCCTGGGAGGACGAGTTGCGGTAAAGCCTTCGGTGGGGCCTGGGGAGGGGATATCAATGGTCACTCGTCTCGGTATGTCCCCAGGTTCGGGACGGCGAGGAATGTCCCCAGGTTGCTCAATGGGTTCAGGCGATCGCGTTTCAAC
>QBMS01000193.1 GCA_003249095.1 Snowella sp. | reverse complement strand
GTTAAGTCCTTGTCTTGTAAGGATTTCATTCTAATAATTAGACTGAACCAGTGCCATCTCTCTTGCAGCAGATATTTATGCCGAGAAGGATTTTATATCTATTACACCAGAGATATTAAGAACAGCATCAAGTTCGATTCCAAACGAATCATGGAAGCAAATAATCTCTAATATCCACAAAGAACGAAAAAAACATTTCTTATTAGAGAAAAATAAACTCTATAACAAGGGAATAGAAATCGAAAGACTAGACGTGTCTAATCTAATTATTTATGATGCAATATCAGAAGAAATTGAATTACAACTTGATACCCTAAAAAAACTTAGTGTTGCTGGGGATCGACATATTTATGCAAATTGCATTTATGAAACAGGAAGACTTTATGAAGTTCTTGATAACTGGGAAAAGGCGAATACTTATTACAGGGATGCTTTGAGACTTTTTAGTTCTTTACAGGATTCGCCTGGCATCGCCAAAAGTCGGGAAAGTTTAGGGAATGTATTGCTTTTCCAGGGTTCTCTCGAAAAAGGAATGTCTGAATTAGCCCAGACCTGTAAACTTTATCAGCAATTAGGTCAAGCCGAAACCGCCCAAAACGTGGATAATATTTATCAATCGGTTAAGCAGGTCTTGGAACAGGTAAAAAGTGAGGTCTTAGCATGACAACAGCAGATGACATTTTTGAGCAATCCGCTAACAATATTCAAAACTTAGGACTCAGAGAAATTCCCTTCACAGAAAGCCCTACCGATCTCCAAAATAAAACCCTGGATCGTATATTTACAGGTCGGGAAAATGAACTACGTGAAGTTTTTAATCTCTTTCAAAACCGAGAACGTCGCCGAATTTTAGTCTATGGACGGATTGGGATCGGCAAAACTGCCTTTTTATTGGAAATTTTGTCGGTATTGTCTCGTAAACGCCCTCAAATGCTGGCTACCTATATTTCCCTGTCTTCAGAACTCGATCTGGCTACAACTGCTCTAATTGCCTTAGCAAAAGCCATGCCTGATGATAACTGGGCGCAACGACAACTTCATCAAATGGGAATCCCAACCACCAAAGGGATAAAAGAACGCACCTCCGAAGCAGGAGCAAATATGGTTTTTGCAGGCAAATTTAGTGAAAAAGATGTCTCCGCAACCAAAGCCCAATATCCCACTGTTAGCCTAGAAATCTTATTAGACCGCGCCCTCGAAAAATATCCTGATGGTGTCCTCATTGCCATTGATGATCTCGATAAACAAAACCCCAGAAGAGTCCGAGAATTAATGCACGATGCTCAGGGAATCTTAAAAGGAAAAGCCTGGTTTATGCTTACAGGTCATCCATTGGGAATAACAGGGGATTTATTGACCAGTGAAAGAGGATTATTCGATCTACAACTTAAATTAGATGAACTCGATCAGCTTACTACATACAAAATGCTGATTAATTACCTTAATAGTGCGCGAATTAATAATAATTGCGATGATGTGAATGACCCTCGTTCTGTGTTACCTTTTTCAAAAGAGACAGCCGAAGAATTCTGTCGTGTTTCCCTGGGTAAACCCCGCTTTTTTAATCGTTTAGGTAACGCCGTTCTCTCTACTGCCGCTAACTTAGGAGCAACTCGCATTACCCCAGAAGTTTTGCAACAAGGATTTAAAACCATAGAAAAAGATCGCAAACTACTCCTAGCAGAAAAAGTAATGGAAAACCGCATTTTTCAACTACTACAAAAACGGGGTTCTTTATCCGATGAAACTATCACGATAGAAGAACTAGAATTACTCGGCGTTAAAAGTTATTCTGAAATTGTTCCCTATTTAGAACGCCTTGACGATGAAGATTTTGTTCAACGATCGCCCCAATTAGACGCGATCGCCTACACACCAATTTTGTTACCTTCCAGCGACTAATTTAATATTGTTTAAAAAATGCGATCGCCTGTCAATCAAAACCCATAAAATCGCTATTTTTCCCTTCTTTTTTTCATAAACCAAGCCTGTAATTGTTCTCGACAGGGCTTTTCTAAAATCCCCGAAATGACTTTTAAACGATGATTAGAAGCGGGACTATCGGGCAAATTAAAAACCGTGCGAATCGTTCCACTTTTGGGATCATCGACTCCATAAACCAATAAACCTAAACGGGATTGAATGATTGCCCCCGTACACATGATGCAGGGTTCTAGGGTGACATAGAGGGTTAAATCCCCTAGATGCCAGTTGTTTAAGAATTGACTAGCGGCTCGAATGGCCAGAACCTCCGCATGGGCTGTGGGATCATTTTCCCGTTCCTTGCGATTACTGCTTTCTGCAATTATTTGACCGTTGCGATCAACGATGACCGCCCCAACGGGAACCTCTCCCGACTCTCCTGCCACTTCAGCCAGAGCCAAGGCCCGTTTCATCCAGTGACAATGCTGTTGATAGGAGAGTACATCTAGGGAGACATTTTCAGCCATAATCTCTGATTAAAGCCCCAAAAGACTGACTAATAAAGCTTTTTGGGCGTGCATCCGATTTTCTGCCTGATCCCAAACCCGTGAATGTTTCCCCTCGATCGCTTCATTGGTGATCTCTTCCCCTCGATGGGCGGGCAGACAATGGAGAACAATGGCATCGGGATCGGCGTGACTTAAAAGCTTTTCATTCACTTGATAGGATTGAAAAATGGGAATACGGGCATCGGCCAAATCTTCTTGCCCCATACTGGCCCAAACATCGGTATAGAGAACCTGGGAACCTTCCACCGCTTCAATGGGATTATCGGTGAGAATAATTTCGGCTCCTTCGGCGGCGATCGCCTGAGCTTGGGCAATAATCGCGGGATCGGGCTGATAATCCTGGGGAGTTGCCACCCGAACCTTCATTCCCATCATCGCGCCGCCTAAAATGAGGGAATGGGCCACATTATTACCGTCTCCGAGATAGGTGATGGTGATCCCCGAAAGTTGCTGAAAATTCTCGTGAATAGTTTGTAAATCCGCTAAAATTTGGCAAGGATGTTCTAAATCGCTCAGGGCATTAATAATGGGAATTTGGGCATAATCGGCAAAAGTCTGCAAATCATCTTGTTTAAAGGTACGAACAGCCAAAATATCTAAATAACGGTCTAATACTCGCGCTGTATCCGTAATAGGTTCTCCCCTGCCCACCTGGGTAACGCTGGGATTGAGGTCTAAGACCTGACCGCCCAATTGGTACATGGCCGCACTAAAGGACACGCGGGTACGGGTGGAGGCTTTATAGAATAATAATCCTAATATTTTCTGACATTGTGGCTTTTTTTCTCCGCTTTTGAGTTGGGACGCAAGCTTAAGAACCGCCTGAAGTTCTTCCCCACTAAAATCTGCGATCGCAAGAATATCTCTTCCCTTGAGGCTTTGAATCTCCATTCTCTGTTTCCTTTTGATGAATGTAGGCGATGTGACCAAAAATTTAAGATTTCATTATATCCTTTGAGGGCAGTACAGGAAAGTTTATCCTGATGGGCCGATAGAAGATAAGAGAAGCGATCGCATTACTTCCTTAAATTGTGGTCAAATCAAAACATTACGATAGAATAACAAATATTGTCTAAATCTTAAGATTAAAAAAACAAATTTCACAGGACTATTTGCCCCTATGATCGCAACCAAAGTAAACTTTCCTCAGCTTACCCCTGAAGAATATTTTATCTGGGAAGAGAAACAGCTAGAAAAACATGAATATATTGACGGCGAACTTTATGCAATGAGCGGGGGCAGTGTCAATCATGGTCGCATTGCGATTAAATTTATTACGATGTTTGATACTCACTTACAAAATAGCGGCTGTATTATTGGTAACTCAGATATCAAAATCAATATCCTTAAAACGAATAACTACACCTACCCAGATGTCAGTGTAACCTGCGATAATCGCGACAAAAATACTCCTAATTATTTTACTTATCCTTGCTTAATTATCGAAGTTTTATCTGCCAGTACTGAAGCTTATGATCGCGGTGGAAAATTTAGAATGTATCGCAATAATCCCGTTTTACAAGATTATCTATTGGTTAGTTCTACCAGTATCGAAATGGACTTATATCATCAAAAAAATAATGGTGAATGGGTTATCATTAACTATAAAGAAGGGGATACCATCGAACTAAAAAGTATTAATCTTAGTTTTGCGATCGAGCAAGTCTATCGTGGTCTTGTCCTCGCACCAGAATGATTTTTTAAGATTTCCTTGAACTTATAGCTAACCTAAATGGGATGTGAACAGTCCAAAGATAAAATCTTTTAATTTCCCAAAGCTCAATTAGCTTCTCTCCATGACTTCTGTTAGAAATAAGGAATAAGTAAAAAGAGCTTAAAGTTTTCACAATTGGTTTAGGCTCGCTATAAACTGGATATTTTTAGATAAATCAAGAAAATGAAAACATTTTTAGGGATTGATTTTGGGACATCAGGTTGCCGTGCCGTTGTGATTGATTTAGAGGAAAAGATTCACTTAGAAACTGCGATAAATTTTTCTGAATCTTTTGCGTCAAACTGGATTAATACTTGGAAACAATCTTTATTTAAACTGTTTGCTAATATTCCCCAGGATCTTACCCAATCAATTCAGGCGATCGCGATTAATGGAACATCCTCAACGGTTTTACTCTGTGATGATCGGGGAAATCCTATCACTGAACCTATTTTATATAACGATGGGAGAGGGAAAAGCGTTCAATCAAAATTGAGTCAATTTGTTCCGCCTAATCATTTGACGTTAAGTGCGAGTTCTAGCCTGGCAAAATTAATTTGGTGGTCTGAGCAATCTTATTTTGAACAAGCGTCTTATTTTTTACATCAAGCGGATTGGTTAGCTTTTTTGTTACATAGAAAGTTAGGAGTTAGTGATTATCATAATGCCCTAAAATTAGGTTATGATGTTGTTAATTTAGAATATCCTAGTTGGTTAGCGAATCAGAGTTTTTTTGATTTATTACCCAAGGTTTTTTCTCCTGGTACAATTATTGGAAAAGTTGAGACGGCGATCGCGCAACAATTCGATTTAAACCCTAATTGTCTAGTCTGTACGGGAACAACGGATAGTATTGCGGCCTTTTTAGCAAGTAAAGCCAAAGAACCTGGAGAAGCGGTTACTTCCTTGGGGTCAACCTTGGTTTTAAAGTTATTGAGTACAACGCCCATTGAAGATTTAGCTTCGGGAATTTATAGTCATCGTTTGGGAAATTTATGGTTAACAGGAGGAGCTTCTAATACAGGGGGAAATGTCTTAAAACACTTTTTTACCGAGGAAGAATTAATTAAATATAGTGAACAAATTAATCCCCAAAGTATTAGTCATTTAAATTATTATCCTCTTCTTCAACCAGGCGATCGCTTTCCCATTAATGATCCCAATTTACTGTCCCAATTAGAGCCTCGTCCTGAGAATCCTATGGATTTTCTACAGGGTTTATTAGAGGGAATTGCCCGTATTGAAGCGTTGGGTTATCAGAAGTTACAAGCTTTAGGGGCGACTCCTTTAACCCAGGTTTATACGGCAGGAGGCGGGGCAAAAAATCTGATTTGGCAAAGGATTCGAGAACGTTATTTAGGGGTTCCTGTGTGTTCCTCTTGGTACACAGAAGCGGCCTATGGTACGGCTTTATTGGCTAAAAATAGTTATTGGGCACTGGTTCAGTCTAATTATTAGAATGAAATCCTTACAAGACAAGGACTTAAC
>QBMS01000192.1 GCA_003249095.1 Snowella sp. | reverse complement strand
ACGTATTTTTGTAGGGGCAATTCATGAATTGCCCTTACAGGTAGTGTTTCTGCGTAAGTCCTAATTAATAGAAAAGCAAGCATCATCAAGTCAAACTTTAATTTTGACAATATTCCCTACAATCTTCGTTTAAGAGTGTATAAGTTTATGATCGGGACAAATCAGACGAATAAATTTTTGTTTAATTTGAGCATCAAAAACCTCCCATTTTAATTTCGTATAATCGGTTTGATGGTTAAAGCCTCCCAAAAAACCGACGGGAATTTCAAATCCCCCCGCCATATCTCGGCCCCCGCCATAATAACGTCCTTGACTGTCTTGGCCTAGAGTTTCTTTTAAAAACTCATCAGGGTCTAGGGTTAATTTGTTAGTTCTCAGGGAGCCGATTACCAATTCAATCTCGTTGCTTGCGTCGTGAACAATTCCATAGACGATCGCGGTATGGATATTTTCTTCGGTGACTAAAAAATCTGCCGCCTGGGGAATGGCATCCCTATCTTCGTAACGCAAATATCCGACTCCTGCCATTGAAAAATTGTTTTGAACCGTGCGATTTTTTAGCGATCGCTCAATCACATCCATCACCCTAGAGGAACGAGCGGATTGGAGAACGGAATTTAACAACTGGGGGTCATAAATTTTACTCAAGTAGGAAGCGGCCAAAAAATCAGCTTCCTGAGCTTGAAGTAAATTAATTGTATCCGAACGAATTCCGTGCATTAGGGCTGTCGCACATTTAACATGAATGGGATTCGCCTTATTAAAATCCAGGATTCCAGCTTGCAGATATTGGGTCAAAATCGTCGCTGTTGACCGCATATTGGGACGAATATCGATAAATTCTGCCTGAATTTCTTCCTGTTTACTATGGTGATCAACCACGATGAGAATGGGGAGATTCGCCTGTCTAGCGAGGGGCATTAATTGACTTGTATTTCCCTGGCTATCCATCAACACACAACCCTGATAAACGGACAAATCCCGATCTTTGAGGGTCTGGACTCCCCAACGCTTGGCAGGCAAACCTGTCAATTTAACAAGAGCAATATTTTCTTGGTGCGAAAGAGTTCCTGCATAGACAATATCGCATTGGATGCCGTATTGTTCGGCAATCAGTTGATAGGCCCAGGAACTCGAAAGAGCATCAGGGTCGGGAAAATCTTGAATCACAATCACATGACGTTCGTCTTGATGGCGTTCTAAAAGCCGTTGAAATTTCCCCAATAGGCAGGGAACAGAAGGATAGGAAGTCCCGTTGCCATTTAAACTTGACCCCAGGGAAATTTCGGGCAACAAATCAAAATTAGCGACATCATTGACTAACTGGGTCTCAAGAAGATTGGGTTCGACAGGGAGGAGGAGTTCTGAATTCATTACTACAATAAATAGATGGGACGGGCTTGAACGGAAAATTTTTTTCTACTGAACCTGAAAGGGATAAGCCGTATTTTAGGAGTTAGATTGGAAAATCGATCACTGCAAAACTGCGTAAAATAGTTCTCTTAATATTCCCATTATAGTTTATTCATAAGTTTTATCAATCAATACTCCCATAGTCAGATTTGAACGGTTTACTCAAAATCTTGCCCTTTGGAATTTTGGTTTCCCTCGCTTAATGGGTAAAAACTTGGCAAACATCGAGACATTTTTTATAATAATGATTCCTGGATATTATGAGCTGTTCTTGAGGGACTAACTAAACGTGATTGATACTAATCTAGAATTTTTGGCTGAAACCGATCCCGCGATCGCGGAAATGATTGACCGAGAACTCCAACGACAACGGGTTCATTTGGAACTGATTGCCAGTGAAAATTTTGCATCTCCTGCGGTACTCGCGGCCCAGGGTTCCGTTTTGACTAACAAGTATGCAGAAGGACTCCCTAAAAAACGCTACTACGGCGGCTGTGAATTTATAGACCAAGTAGAACAACTCGCCATTGATCGGGTGAAAGAATTATTTGGCGCGGCCCATGCCAATGTTCAACCCCATTCGGGAGCCCAGGCAAATTTTGCTGTATTTTTAACGTTACTTGAGCCTGGCGATACTATTTTAGGCATGGATTTGTCTCACGGTGGTCATTTAACGCACGGTTCTCCTGTCAATGTTTCAGGTAAATGGTTCAAAGCGGCTCACTACGGCGTAAGTCCTGACACCGAACAGTTGGACTACGACCAGATTCGGGAAGTTGCCCTAAAAGTTAAGCCTAAATTACTGATTTGTGGTTATTCTGCCTATCCCCGCATCATTGACTTTGCCAAATTCCGCGCGATCGCCGATGAAGTTGGAGCTTACCTACTGGCTGATATTGCCCATATTGCAGGACTCGTTGCCACAGGACACCATCCCAATCCTCTACCCTACTGTGATGTTGTCACCACCACCACTCACAAAACCCTGCGCGGGCCAAGGGGGGGTCTAATTATGACCAAAGATGCGGAATTAGGTAAAAAGCTCGATAAATCCGTTTTCCCTGGTACCCAGGGCGGCCCTCTAGAACACGTTATTGCCGCTAAAGCCGTTGCCTTTGGAGAAGCTCTTAAACCAGCATTCAAAGCCTATTCAGGTCAAGTGATCGCCAACGCTCAGGCTCTAGCAGCCCAATTACAAAAACGAGGTTTTAAAATTGTCTCTGGCGGGACGGATAATCATTTGATGTTGGTCGATCTGCGATCCATTGGTATGACAGGAAAAGTAGCCGATCAATTGATGGGCGAAATCCACGTTACAGCCAACAAAAACACCGTTCCCTTTGATCCCGAATCCCCCTTTGTTACCAGTGGTCTGCGCTTGGGGTCTCCTGCGATGACGACTCGTGGACTAGAAGAAACTGATTTTGCGGAGATTGGTGATATTATCGCCGATTGTTTGTTAAATCCTGATGATAAAGCGATGAAGCAAGCTTGTTTGCAACGGGTAACCGATCTGTGCAAACGCTTTCCCCTCTATCCCCATCTAAAAATTCCTGTCGGCGCGGCGATATAATCCTGACACGGTAACGGTTTTTCCAAGACTTTAGGGGGTTGTTAGCAACCGTCAATCAGAGAAATAAGTGATTCAACGAGGGTATTTTAGGATAGACTCGGACGTAAGACGCTCTGAATATCTCCGCCTAATCCCATGCTTGGTGAACCCTACCATTTGATCGCTTTTGTTATCTCTGTTGCCGTTGTTTGGACGACAACCCCTATCATCAAACGGGTTGGACTCAAGGCGGGCTACGTTGACCGTCCTAATGAGCGTAAAATGCACCACCGCCCGATGGTTCGTCTGGGTGGTGTTTCTATTTTTGCGGGAAGTTTAATTGCCCTACTCATTGTTTGGTGGTGGGGGGGCTTTGGTCTTCTTCCTGAAAATAAGGAATGGGAAATTTGGGGCGTTACCCTGGGGGGAATCGCTTTTTTTGCGATCGGGCTAGTGGATGATTTATTCAGTCTGAGTGCTATTTCTCGACTGATTGCCCAAACGGGGGTCGCCGCGATCGTCTGGACGATGGGCATTCGTATTGATTTTTTAACCCTGCCTTTCGCAAATCTGATTCATCTCGATTGGTTGAGTCTTCCCATCACGGTAATTTGGTTAGTTGGCATAGCCAATGCCATTAACTGGATCGATGGTTTAGATGGTTTGGCCGCAGGAGTTTGTGGCATTTCGGCAGTTGTCTTGTTGATTCTCTGCCTATTTATGGAACAGCCCGCCGCCGCTTTAGTTGCCGCCGCCTTAGCGGGAGGAGCGTTGGGTTTCTTGCGTTATAACTTCAACCCCGCCCAAATTTTTATGGGAGACGGAGGAGCTTATTTTATGGGTTTTACCCTAGCAGGGGTTGCAGTCATTGGTTTGGTCAAAATTGCCGCAGTAACAACCGTTGCAGTAACAGCAGTGCTTTTACCCTATCTGGTGTTAGCTGTGCCTATTCTCGATATGTCTGTTGTAATTTTATCGCGTATTAAGAAAGGTCAATCTCCCTTTGTGGCGGATAAGGGACATTTACACCATCGTCTGATTAAGGCAGGTATTTCTCACCGTTTAACGGTTTTGTTTATCTATGCGTTAACGCTCTGGGTAGGAAGTCTCGCTCTCGCTTTCTCTAATATTCCGAGCGGTTGGGGTTTTGCGTTAGGAGCGACTTTTTTATTAATCTATCTGGGTTGGCAGGTTTGGTGTAATCGTCGTAAAACGAAAGAATAAGAATTGGCTATTTTGATCAGTCATGGCAGGAAAAAATCAAAGATAACTCACTAAGTTGAAATATAACAAAAGCGTTTCTGAGGAGCCGAGGTATCGTGTGGGTTCTTAACTTCTTCCATTTCAGTTGTCAAAAATCTGATTGAAGTTTATGATTATTTATGCTATGCAAAAAGTATAAAATTTCAGCAAACGAGAGATCCCTAAAATGCAACACACCATTACAGCAAGCACTAGTACTTTTTTGAAAAAACGTCCTGCCCAATCTTCCCAACTGAATGAAAGTGAGAAAGTGGCAGTTCCAGCAGGTAAAATCTATCCCGTAGAAGAATACAAGCCAGCAGAAGATGGACACTTCTGGGTCAAGCTCGGATACGGGTCTGGTGAGTGGTACATTTATGATTACGAAGAGAATGGTCATTGGGAAACTACGTGGGAAAGTCAAGAAGAAGAAAACGATACTCCTTCTCCAACAACCAGCAATCCTCCAGTAACATCGGTCATTGCAACACCAGGGGCGATCGATTGGAGCAACGGTAGCCAACCTATCAGCCAATACTTCACGGTAGGGGAAGTCACAAAAAATAATAGGAATCGTCAACCCAAATCAAATAGCGCAGAAGAAAGGAATATTCTAGCTCTGGCGAAGGAACTGGATAAAATTCGAGAAGATTGGAGGTCTTCCATTGTGGTGACTAGTTGGTTTCGGCCGAGTACACGACTAGGTTATCCCCAGGATGTAAACCGTTCTGTGAGAGGAGCCTATGATTCTCAACATATTTATGGGCGTGGCGTGGATATCCAACCTGCTAAAGGCGATATTAATAAATTTCAAGCTTGGCTCGATAAAGATTGGTTTGGTGCATTAGGTTACGGAGCTAAAAAAGGATTTGTTCATCTAGATACTCGCAACGGCAAAGGGTGGAAAACTGGAGGAGTTAAAGATGTCCGATGGAACTATTAGTTGGATATTATAGATAAATTTGTGACCTATTGACTCAGAATTTATTTGAAAAATTAGGTTGACGAAATTTAAGTTCTAGATTGCTGAATATAACAGTTTCGATGATATTTAAACGCCAGGGTGTTGAATTTCAAAGTTCTTACTAATTCAAATCCTGGTTGTCGTTTTCCTAGCTACTCTGACTAGATAACTCGTTTTTTGAAAGCTATATTTTAAGATAGATGCTTTTGTGAAAAATTCATGTTTAAAAATAAAAATAAGGAAGGCTCAATTGGCATTTTTCAAAATATCCCCGATTATTCGCTTCAAAAAAGTTTTGGCAATGGTTCAGCCTGATTAAAGGCAGAAAGGATTACTGGGCAAAGGATTAGAGAAACAAAGAAGCAAATATAAGCTTGGAAGTAATGGTTATAACTTTACAGGGGTGTTAAGGGTAATAATACTATAAATAAATCGGTAAAAAAAGGAGAGAGAGTATGTCAATCCAAAAGATAAAGCCAATCCAAGAGTTTAATGATTCTATATTTTGCAATGGGAAAGAAAAAGAATTATTTAAACGAGACTGTCCTCATTGTCACAGCGAGGAAGTGAAAATTCATTCTCATTACAAAACGAAAAATAATGGAGAGAGAAAAATATTTATCTGTCAAAAATGTGAGTCACTATATTCAGAAACGTATAATAC
>QBMS01000191.1 GCA_003249095.1 Snowella sp. | reverse complement strand
ATCCAATCTAAAGCCGCCACTACTACTACTCCAACAATAATGGCGAGGGCAATCCAAGCTTTTTCGAGTCGTAAATTTTCGAGATTTTTTTCTTCTAAAACTAATAATTCCCGCGTTGTTTGTAATCCTAAAAAGCTTTCTTTTGGCCCTTGAACTAATAACAAGTCTCCAAATTTTAGCTTCAGTTTTCCAATCCGTTCTCGAATTAATTCCTCTCCCCGTCGCACGGCCAAAACCGTTGCATTATAACGCTGTCGGAAGCGTAAGTCCTTTAAAGTCGTTCCGATTAATCGAGAATTAGATAAAATGAGAACTTCAGCAACTTTTTCTTCATCGCTGACCAACGCTGTGTCTAAAATTCGGTCAGAAAACTGTACATCCGCCAGGATCTCAATGCCTCTTTCATCTTTAACTTTTAATAATTCTTCCCTTCCTCCCCGAACGATCAGAATATCTCCAATGGAAAGAGTTTTGTCAGCTAAGGGTTGGGGAAAATGGTCTTCATTATGAATAATTTCTAGTACATCTATGTCGAATTTTCGTTGAATTTCACTTTCTCTCAGGGTTTGCCCAATTAAACTGGAACGGGGTGAAATAATGATTTCTGTGACATAATCCTTTAAAAAATAACTATCTGCAATATTTCCAGTATTGGCGGGTTTGCGATCGGGCAATAAACGAGGAGCAATGGTTCCTAAATAAATTAGACCAATAAAAAACGTGATGCTACCTAATGCGGTAAATTGAAATAAACTAAATTCTTGCCCCGTTAATTTTTTGGCTAATCCACTGGCTAAGATATTGGTTGATGTCCCAATGACGGTAATCATCCCTCCTAAAACGGTGATATAGGAGAGGGGAATCAGCATTTTGGAAACAGAAATTTTGCGTTGCTGACACCATTGCTCAATAATCGGCAAAAAGACGGCAACAACGGCGGTATTATTAATAAATGCCGTTATTGGCCCGATAATCAGTCCCATTACAAAGATTTGCTGGGTGCTATTGTCTCCCCCCCATTTGACCAACCAATCCCGAACGATCTGGATAATGCCCGTGCGGGTAATCCCATAGCTGAGAATAAACATGGCCATGACGGTAATGGTTGCGGAGTTGCCAAATCCTGCAATACCTTCGTCTGGACTCACTAGCCCCAAAATCATCAACACCACTGTTACTAGGATGGCCGTAATATCAATGGGTAGCCATTCCACAATGAATAAGACTAATGCCCCGATAATGACGGTGATGGTGAGAAAAATCTGGTGATCGTTGAGCCATTGTTGAAGGATGTCCATAGAAAAATAGTTAAAAGGGATTATGAAAATTGTATTGTAGTATTGGGATGACAGTATTCTTGTTTTAATCCGTCAAAAGAGCTTAAATTAGCCTGTTTGATCTATCCTAAGCTGTTTGTAGTCCAAAATTTATACAAGCAAAGGACTTAAGCCCCTTGTTACAGACCATTGGGGATTTGTAATAATGTAATTTAGAGTCAACACAGCTTACTATTTTGTGAGTCCGAATTATAGATAAAAAATTGTAATAATAAATGTCTTTTAACGGGAGAATATTTTATAATAAATTCACGAATTTAAGTTGTAATTATTCTCAATTTCCTAATGGTAAAAATTCTTAGTCGTACCTCCCTTGGCATCCAGCCCGTCTATGATATTGGTGTGGCCAAAGATCATAATTTTATCCTAGAGAATGGATTGATTGCTTCCAATTGCTTCAATAAATCCCACTCCACTGCCTATGCCTACGTCACCTACCAAACGGCCTATCTAAAGGCCAATTATCCCGTTGAGTATATGGCGGCTCTTTTGACGGCCAGTAGTGATACCCAGGAAAAGGTGGAACGTTATCGAGAAAACTGCCAAAAAATGGGCATTAAGGTAGAGCCTCCCGATATTAATCGTTCCCATAAGGATTTTACTCCCATCGGCGATCGCATTTTATTCGGTTTTTCGGCGGTACGGAATCTGGGTGAAGGCGCGATCGATAATATTCTTAAAGCGAGAGAAGACGGAGAATTTACGTCCTTGGCGGATTTTTGCTCACGGGTGGATCTACGGGTCGCGAACCGTCGGGCGTTGGAAACCTTGATTTTATCTGGGGCCTTTGACCGCACGGAGCCTAATCGTAATCAACTTATTCATGATTTGGATTTAGTCATCGCCTGGTGTCAAAAACGAGCAAAAGAGAAAGAAACAGGACAAACCAATTTATTTGACCTGGTGGGTGGAGCAATTAGTCCCTCATCACCCGCCACCGAATCTTCGGAATTTGCACAGGTTCCCTCTGCCCCTGCGGTTCCCCACTTCTCTCTCCAAGAAAAATTAAAATTGGAAAAAGAGCATTTAGGTTTTTATGTGTCCGAACATCCCCTCAAATCCATTCAAAAAAGTGCTCAACTTCTTTCTCCCATTAATTTAAGTGATTTAGAAAATCAAAAATCTCGAAAATCCGTCAGTGCGGTGGTAATCGTTGTGGCCTTCAGAAAAATCATGACCAAAAAAGGTACGCCCATGGCCTTTGTCACCCTAGAAGATGTTTCTGGTCAAGCCGATGGAGTGGTTTTTCCTGATAGTTACGAAAGCCTACAGCCTGATCTAATCGAGGGAAATCATCTCATCCTCTGGGGAAAAACCGATAAGCGGGATGATAAAGTTCAACTGATTATCGAAGCAGTCGAACCGATTGAACAGGTTAAAATGGTCATGATTAATCTCAATCCCCAACAGGCTATGAGTCTGTCTTCCCAGAGTAATTTGAAGAGTATTTTACAGGAACAATCGGGGGATAAAGGCAGTGCCAAGGTTCCCGTTGTCGCGATCGTAGGTCAGGGAAATCAACGACAATTTATTCGATTAGGACAAAACTATTGGGTACAAAATGACCATAATACGGTTCAATCCCTCCATCAAGCAGGTTTTGATGCCTATTCCCAGCCCCTAATGCCCCAAACCTAGTCCAGTTTCTCTCTTTCGAGCAATTCAGAACTTTTTTCAGTGATCTTCTTTGGATCGTGATAATTTTATGAAAATCTCGAAAATATTAGCGATTATCATATTTCAAGTAAAAACCATTGTAAAAAGCTATTATCATCCCAATGAATCCTTCCTATAGTCACGAACTATCGCTCTACCAGATTATTAATGAATTATCGCCCAAGACTTCTCCTTTAATGGTAAATTTCAGTATCTTTCAGGAGATCATTCAAGGTTTAATGGAATGCTGTCGAGAGCAAGCAATTCAGTCTACCTTATGGGTGAAATTACCAGCGAATCTGCCAGGGAAAATTGAGATTGAGCAGTACTATCAGGAAGGATTAGCTGATCGAGTTTATGATTGTTCAATTGGTGGTCAAGAGCCGTCAAATTATGATTTCTCCTTTTCTTCCTTAGGGATCAATCAGGTTGTTTTAGAGGCCAGTTCCCAGTTACAAAGAGAATATTTCTTTCTCTTACTTTCCCCTCAATTTTGTAGTTTAATCGTTGTTCAAGAAACGGCAGTCAGTAGTACGGAAGAATCACCCTGGAATAAATCCTTAAAATTAATTTCAACGTTTGTGCCAGAGGTGATCGATCGCGTATTACAGGAACTCAAGCAAATGGTGACAATTCTCGACAGAACTCCCGAAGAATTGACGGCTAATGCGGTGTTGACTTTTCCCTTTCCGTCCCAAATTCAGACTTCTTTACTCACGTCACTTTTTCAGAATCAACTCAAGCAACTAGTTGCGCCTGCGACTCCGATGATTCCGATGAGAGAAATTGATTCTAAACTCAAACCTAGTCATGAATTATTTGGTTCCGATGATGATTTCCTGATGAATATGACCAGGGAAATGGGCGTGCCTTTAACAAATATGAAAACTGCTTTGCGTTTGTTAGATTCGATGCAAAACAAACGGGAGCAACGCCAACGATATTTGGATTTATTGAAACGGGAATGCGATCGCCAAAATTTATTGATTACGGGATTACAGGAATTTATTCAACTCAATCATCCCCTAGACGAAAAAGATAAAACAGTTCGCCTAGAAGATTCTGTCCCAGGCATTGTGAGTACCTATCAGGCGATCGCGGAAGAAAAGGGAATTTCCTTGGGATACACCATTCCCGCAGGGTTTCCAGCGATTAATTGCCCGAATGCTTGGTTACGCCTCATTCTCCATCATTTACTCCACAATAGCTTAAAATTTACCAAAGCCGAGGGAAGGATCTACGTCCAATCAGCCCTCAAAGGTCAAACCATTGAATTGGTAATCAGTGACACAGGGGTTGGAATTGATAATAGCGATATTCCCCACGTATTCGAGAGTTTTTATCGGGGTAGAAATGCGATTAGTCCCGAATTGGCAGGGGCTGGTTTGGGATTGGCGATCGTCAAACAGTTGGTGCAACGCTGTGGGGCATCCATTTCCGTTAATAGTTATTTAGGAAAAGGGACGACATTTCGGATTTTATTTCCGATCGCATCTGTTTAATTGCTATTGATTGTCTTATGATCTACTCAATTTTTTCTCTCTGACAATCACCAAAATCTAAAGGAATAATAAGTTATGGCAACCGTTACAGAAAATCAACTCAGAGAACTAACAGACCTTATCAATAACCGTTTTAATGATCTTAAGGACGATATTAAGGCTATAGACAAGAAAATAGACATTTACATCGCTAAAACAGATGAAAGACTGAATTCGATTGATCAAGGTTTGGCTGACCTTAAAAGACAATCAGAAAAACAAGATAATCGTCTCTGGGTGCTGATTTCAGGAATGTGCCTCGCATTACTAGGTATTCTGGCAAAATTTGCGCTTAATCCCTAGCGGCGATCGAGGGTGAACGCAATTCACCCCTACAGGGAAAAGATTTATCATCAGCATTTAACAAGGCACTGTCCACCAGCGATCGCCTTGAATGAGGGTATGGGCTTTCCAGTTTTCATCGGAATGGGGATAATCTAAACGGTAATGTCCCCCACGACTTTCTTGGCGAAAAAGCGCACTTTTCAATATTAAATCAGCAATATCAATTAAACTACGGGTTTCAGCCCAAAATCGTAATTGTTCTTCGGATAAAGGATTCGTAAAATTGACAGTCTGGTGAGGCGTTAGGTTGGCGACAAATTGACTGATGGGCAGTTGGGAAAAAATGGCTTGCCATTGACTAATTTGGGCGATCGCGTTTTCTAATCCTGCTTGAGTCCGACAGATCCCCGCACCCCGCCACATCACAATCGGTAGTTCTTCCCGAATTTTTTGCAAGCTTTCGCGATCGCTTGACCAATCAATCTCTATCTCGACGGGTTGTAAATTTTCTCCTGGGGCGATCGGGACTAAGGCAATCTGGCTTAATTGACCCGCAAAAACAATACATTCCAACAGAGAATTACTGGCCAAACGATTGGCTCCATGAACCCCTGTGCTGGTGGTTTCCCCGATCGCGTAGAGACCTGGAATCGAGGTTTGACACTGTAAATCCGTTAAAATTCCCCCCATCCAATAATGGGCCGCAGGGGAAACGGGAATCGGTTCTTTAAAAACATCAATGCCGTAGGACTGACAGCGTTCAATAATATTGGGAAAACGTCGCTGGATGCGATCGGGTTCAATGGGACTTAAATCGAGATAAACCTTTGCTTGGGACGGATTCGCTTCGGTTTTTTCTAAATGTTGAAAAATCGCCCGACTGACCACATCCCTGGGAGCCAGTTCTCCTTTCGGATGGTAGTCAAAGGCAAATCGATGACCTGTGCGATCGCGTAAAAATGCCCCTTCACCCCGCACTGCTTCACTAATCAAGAAATGGGGCGCACCTTCTTTGGTTAAGGCCGTCGGATGAAACTGAAAAAATTCTAAATCCCGTAACTTAGCCCCCGCCCGCCAGGCCAGGGAAACC
>QBMS01000190.1 GCA_003249095.1 Snowella sp. | reverse complement strand
GTTAAGTCCTTGTCTTGTAAGGATTTCATTCTAATAATTAGACTGAACCAGTGCCACCAGGCTATTATGTTGAAAAATGATTCGTTTCTCTTGTGTTTTTCCTGTTTAATGACGCAATATAATTTTAAACCGACAATCAATCCCTAAAAGCCCATCGCGATCGCCCAGAAAAGCTTAAAGTCCCTAAACAAGTTTTATTTGACCTAATGATTGATATTTGAATAAAAATGACCCAGAATAACTCAAAGATTACTCCATCCAGAACCATCGGAACTTACCTCTTGCTCGGCGGAATTGCCCTCATCATGCTTTTTCCCTTGTTTTGGCTCCTCAGTACCAGCCTAAAATCCCCCACAGAAGACATTTTCGGTGCGCCGCTCCAAATTTTTCCCACTCAGCCGACCTTGGCAAATTTCCTTTCCGTTTGGCAGAATTACCCCTTTGGCCGTTATTTGCTCAACAGTACAATTGTCGCCAGTTTAACCGTCGGTTTTAATTTGTTGTTTTGCGCGCTGGCCGCCTATCCTTTGGCTCGTCTAAGTTTTAGAGGTCGAGATCTTTTACTCGCCCTAATTGTGGCGACTTTGATGATTCCCTTCCAGATTGTCATGATTCCCCTCTATATTCTCACTGTCCAATTTGGGCTGCGAAATACCTATTTAGGGGTGATTTTTCCTGGTCTGGCTTCAGCCTTTGGCATTTTTCTCCTGAGACAAGCGTTTCAGGGAGTGCCAAAGGAATTAGAAGAAGCCGCCCGTATTGATGGCTGTACGGAATTAGGCATTTGGTGGCATATTATGATTCCTGCCGTTCGTCCTGCCTTAGCGACTTTGGCGATTTTTGTTTTTATCGGAGCCTGGAGTGATTTCCTCTGGCCCTTGATTGTCCTGGATCAACCCGATTATTTTACGCTGCCCCTCGGTGTTGCGAAATTAGCCAGTGCCTTAGATTTTGATTGGCGTTTGATTGCGGCGGGATCTATGATTTCTATTACGCCAATTATCTTACTATTTGTCTTTTTACAACGCTATATTATCCCGACGGAAGCAGGAAGCGGTGTTAAGGGATGATTACAATTTCCCCAGGATCTGCCATCTTTGGTAGGATCAATGATCAAGACTTCATTTTTATTTAACTCACTATGCCGCGATCGCAACGTAACGATAACTTTATAGATAAAAGCTTTACCGTCATGGCAGATATCCTCCTGAAGATGATGCCGACCAATCGTAGAGCAAAAGAAGCCTTTGTGTATTACCGAGATGGAATGTCAGCCCAAGCAGAAGGGGAATATGCCGAAGCCCTGGAAAACTACGAAGAAGCTCTGACCCTAGAAGATAATCCCAATGATCGGGGTTACATTCTCTATAATATTGGTCTGATTCATGCCAGTAACGGTGAGTATGAAAAAGCCTTAAGTTATTATCACGAAGCGATTAATGTGAATCCCCAAATGCCCTCTGCTTTGAATAATATTGCGGTGATTTATCACTATCAAGGAGATAAAGCCAGGGAAGCAGGACAGGAAAACGAAGCAGAAGATCTGTTCGACCGAGCGGCGGAATATTGGAAACAGGCCATCCGTTTTGCCCCCAATAACTATATAGAAGCGCAAAATTGGCTTAAGATTACAGGACGTTCTGAAATGGATGTCTTTTTCTAAATAACAAAATTTTTTATTGTCTCTTAAATTTTTCAATTCTGAGAGACTTTTAATCACCCTTCCCTCCCAAGCTTAATTACTTTATACACACAAGTTAATAGAATCCCCCCTAGCCCCCCTTTGAAAGGAGGGAAACAGATAACGTGTCGTTTGAAGTCCCCCTTCCCAAGGGGGATTTAGGGGGATAAAACCCAAAAGCGTGTCTTTTTTTAAGGTGTGTGTACACGGCAACTAAGGTTAGAGAGACAAGTAAAAACATCTCTTAAAATCAGCAACGCCCCAAAATTTACGTCAATCAAAAAAATAGAATGCTTGATCAAGAACAGGTTCATAAAATCGCCCATTTAGCTCGATTAGAGATTACTGCCGAGGAAGAAACCCAATTTGCGGGTCAATTGAGTAGTATTTTGGCTTACTTTGAACAACTCAGTGAGTTAGATACCACCGATGTTCCACCCACCACACGGGCTATTGAGTTAAGTAACGTGACTCGTCCCGATCGCTCGGTGGTTTACGACCATCAGGAAGATTTATTGAGCCAAGCACCTGAACAGGAAGGGGAATTTTTCCGAGTTCCGCAAATCCTCAATACGGATGAAGATTAATCTGAAGAGTGATCCGTGTTATACTAGTGTTTGACTCGGACTCATGCGATCGCAACGCCCAAATCTTGTCAGGACCGGAAGGTAGCAGCAATACGGGATGCTTACGGTAGGCGTGATTTCCGGGTCTTTTGTTTGAATTTGGCTCAAAAAGTTCAATAATCTCAAAAAAATCTATCCTTTTCCAAAATCCTCTCAATTCGGTTTAGGAAGAGAAGACCGACTAATGGTATTCTAAAAAGTGTTAACTTATGATGACAGAGAGGCAGCGAAGCCATGCAGGTTAATAATTTAGGCTTTATCGCTAGTATTCTATTTGTGTTGGTTCCGACTGTGTTTTTGCTGATTCTGTATATTCAAACAGGCAAGCAGGGCCAAAGTTAAGCCATTTTTTGATACAGCTATATTAAATTATTTAACATGGGGCCAGCAGTTTAATCCTGTCACCCCATCTTTTTTTGCAATAAATTGCCTTGTCACCAATACCTAATAATTTGTAACAAGGGGCTTAAGACCCTTGCCTATATACATTTTGAACGACGAACAGCTTATTACTCAACAATGGATTTAGTTTTTTCTGAAGCTCCCAGTGTCCAAATTAGTCGGTTATTGATTTTAGTTCCCCAGGGCGCGGAATATCAGGCAATTGTAGGAGTCATTAAAAATAATCCCCATTCCCCTGTTATTTTAGCTATTCCCGTAGGAAGGCTTGCTGTAACTCGCTATCTCCAAGACTGGCGGCAGAATAATCCTAAATTTTTTCCTGCTGGGGTAATTTTAATGGGCTTAGGTGGCAGTTTATCGGCAGAATTCGGGCTAGGTCAAGTCGTTGTATTAGAATCTTGTCTCAATTATCAAAATGATCAAGCCAATCAGGAGCAATACAGCGATCGCATCTTAACCGACTGGGTTGAACAAAAATTAGGTAGAAAGATTAGACGGGTTCAGGGTTTAACTAGCGATCGCGTTATTACAGACGCAACAGAAAAACAAGCATTAGGAAAACGTTTTAATTGTCAGGTTGTGGAGATGGAAGGCTCGGCTGTTTTAAGTTTTTTTAGACAATTAGGAATTCCTGCCACCATTATCAGGGTGATTAGTGATGAAGTGGGTCAGTCTTTACCCGATCTCAGCAAAATTTATAATAACCAAGGCCAATTAAATGCGATCGCCCTAAGTTTAGCTTTAGGGAAACAACCGATCGCAGGATACAAACTAATTGTAGGTTCCCTCAAATCTTTGAAAACCTTAAACAAGATCACAAAAAAACTTTTATCTAGCTCTATTAACGATGATGACTTTGACCCCTAAAACAATCTGGTTAATTTTTTGACAAATCTCTAGCAATTTTATCCATCTTTCGGTAAACTCAGGGAATCTTCTCTAAACCTCATTTCCAATGAAAGCCCTCATTCTCTCTGGTGGAAAAGGAACTCGTTTAAGACCGCTCACCTACACAGGAGCCAAACAACTCGTCCCCGTTGCCAATAAACCTATTCTTTGGTATGGAATTGAGTCAATTGTAGCGGCTGGAATCATAGATATTGGCATTATTATTAGCCCTGAAACGGGCGAAGAGATTAAAGAAAAAACAGGAAATGGCGATCGCTTTGGTGCAAAAATTACCTATATTTATCAAGACCAGCCTCTAGGTTTGGCCCATGCCGTTAAAGTGGCGCGACCGTTTTTAGGGGATTCTCCCTTCGTCATGTATTTAGGCGACAATTTGATTCAAGATGGTTTGGGAGAATTTTTACAAGTTTTTACAGAAAAAAATTTGGATGCCTTAATTTTATTACGCACAGTCAGCAATCCTACGGCCTTTGGTGTGGCAAAAGTGGATGAACAAGGTCGGGTTTTGGCCTTAGTGGAAAAACCGAAAGTGCCTCCCTCTAATTTAGCCTTAGTGGGACTCTATTTCTTTGCGAACTCTATTCATCAGGCGATCGATTCTATCCAGCCTTCCGCGAGGGGAGAATTAGAAATTACTGATGCAATTCAGGCCTTAATTAATCAATCTCAAAAAGTTGAAGCACTCCAATTAGAAGGGTGGTGGTTAGACACAGGCAAAAAAGATGATTTACTTGCGGCAAATCAAATTATTCTTGATAGTATTTTAGTCAATAGTAATCAAGGTAATGTTGATGCCCAGAGTCAGATTTCGGGTCGGGTTACTATCGGTAAAAATTCTCAAATTATTAATAGCACTATTCGCGGCCCTGTGATTATTGGTGAAAATTGTCAGATCGAAAATTGTTTTATTGGCCCCTTTTCGAGTATCGGCGATCACGTCATTCTGCAAGATGCGGATCTAGAACATAGTGTTATTTTACAATCAGCCCAAGTAATCGGTATTCAACAACGTATTGTGGATAGCGTGATAGGACAACGGGCAAAACTGGCGATCGCGCCCCAACGTCCTAAAGCATTAAGATTCTTGATTGGAGATGATTCTCAAATTGAGTTAGTATAAGTAGGAATTAAAATCTATTTTGACACGCAAAAAATTATGAATAATTTATGGCGGCTTCCCCCCGATGACTATAAAGGATTACCTATTCGTTGTGCCCCTAATACGCACGCAGTTGCTCTATCTTTATTGACTACCTATACTTCTGTCCGTGAGCATATTTTGGATTTAGCGGCTGGGAGCGGAGCCTGGTTAGCAAGATTAAACGACACAGGATTTAGCCATTTCACTGCTGTCGAATTAGATACCGAAAGATTTGAATTTAAACAGGTTACACCCCTGCCTCTCGATCTTAATAGTGATTTTTCTCAAAAACTCAACTCTTCTAAGTTTAACTTAATAACCGCTCTAGAAATTATTGAACATTTAGATTGCCCAAGAAATTTTTTAAGAACTATTCATCACTTACTCGCCAATGACGGTTATCTTCTAGTAACAACTCCTAATATTGGTCATTGGTCAGGAAGATTAAGATTTTTAGTATCAGGTGAACATCGTTATTTTAAGGAAAGTGATTACTACCAACAACGTCATATTACTGCTATTACAGATCTTCACATGAAGTTAATGTTTCGTGAAATCGGATATGAATTAGTGGCTTATCAAACTGGTGGAAGTTTTTTCGGTTTATTTAAAAGAATACTTGTATTACCCATATCTTTCTTTTTTAAAGCATTTTTAGGTTCTTACACTGATGGAGACTGTTGTATATATCTTGTGAAAAAAACTAAGCCCGATCCATCTTTGAAGGGATCAACTTCATTCTACTTCAAATCCAATACTTAAATAGATAGGCAGATAGGCCCAATTTAGACATTCTTATATTAGTAGTCTATTAGGGTATTGTAACGAAAGTCTTTTGAGGATTTTATTACTTTTTATATAACTGAAGATTACTATTAAATACTTGTTAGTTAGGAGATAAATTTATTCTACTGAGCGTAATTTATTTGATAAATAAATGATGAAAAAACAATTTAATGTGTTAATTATTGCTGAACACGCATCCCTAAATTTTGGTGGTGAAGCCGCTTTACCTCTGCATTATTTTCGCGTTCTTCGTAAACGTGGCATCGAAGCTTGGTTAATTGTCCACGCACGAACAAAAGAAGAACTCCAATCAAGATTTCCAGGCTCTTCTGGATTCACAGTAAAAACTGTATAATAGAGTACATTGTATGAGGATG
>QBMS01000018.1:21300-45397 GCA_003249095.1 Snowella sp. | reverse complement strand
GTTAAGTCCTTGTCTTGTAAGGATTTCATTCTAATAATTAGACTGAACCAGTGCCTTAATTTTATTTTTATTTTTATTATAGTTTACAAGAAAAGATTATCTCTAAACGTAGTTACAACAAGGCGATCGCCTCTTACCGTGCAGATAAAAAAGCGATCGCCCTGATTTTAAGTTTTTAATTTACAAAGGATTGAGAGCGGAAGGACGACGATTAATAACTTGATCAATTAAGCCGTAATCTTTAGCATCTTCGGCAGACATAAAGAAATCTCTTTCGGTATCTTCGGCAATTTTATCGAGGGGTTGTCCCGTATGATTCGCTAAATGATTGTTAAGTAACTGTTTGAGATAAAGAATTTCCTTGGCTTGAATTTCAATATCCGTCGCCTGACCCTGAGCTCCACCGAGGGGTTGATGAATCATAATACGAGAATTGGGTAGGCTCATCCGTTTGCCCTTTGCTCCTGCACTGAGAAGAAATGCCCCCATACTAGCCGCGAGTCCGATACAAATGGTACTGACATCGGGACGGATTTGATTCATCGTGTCAAAAATACCTAGTCCTGCTGAAACCGATCCGCCTGGGGAGTTGATATAAAGATAAATATCTTTTTCGGGATCTTCGGCTTCCAAAAACAGTAACTGGGCAACAACCAAGTTGGCATTCTCATCCCGCACTTCTTGCCCTAAAAAGACAATTCTCTCCCGTAACAGACGAGAGTAAATATCAAAAGCGCGATCGCCGCGACCAGAAGTTTCAATAACGGTAGGAATCATGGAGGGTCTATTTTATCGAATCGGGTTTTATTGATTGTGCCATATTTCAAAGACTTACGGCTACTTCTACCCACGAGATTGGTGAATCAAAGGCGATCGCTCTCAACTTAAAAAATTCTCTTCAATTCTCCTCACTTCATGTAAAAAAGGCGATATCTAATGACAAAAAAACATTTAATGTCAGATTTTGTTGTTAAAGATACAAATCTTTACAAGAAAAAATATCACCCTTGAAGGGTAATGACTCGAAGCGAAAGAGTAAACGACTCCTGTTTTCAGTATTTGCCCATCAATATCAAACAGATTGAAAAACTAACCTATGAGCAATCTTTCTAGACGTAAATTTATTGTAACTGCTGGAATCACGGCGGCGGGCGCAGCTATCCTGCATGGTTGCGGCCCTTCCACCACACCAACCGCCACAACTTCCCCTGCTGAATCTCCTGCTACGGGTGCGAGTCCTGCTGCGACGGGAGAAACCCCTGAAGTCACGACCGCTAAACTGGGTTTTATTGCCCTGACCGATGCCGCTCCTTTGATTATTGCTAAAGAAAAAGGTTTATTTGCTAAATACGGTATGACAGGGGTTGAAGTCCTCAAGCAAGCTTCTTGGCCCGTTACCCGCGATAATTTGGAACTAGGCTCTGGTGGTGGTGGTATTGATGGAGCGCACATCCTCACCCCCATGCCTTATTTCATGTCCTTGGGAACGATTACAAAAACCAAAAAGCCTGTGCCAATGTATATTCTGGCTCGGTTAAATACCAACGGTCAAGGAATTTCGGTTTCTAACGAGTACAAAGATCTCAAACTGACCGTAGATAGCAAACCGTTAAAAGCAAGTTTAGCGAAAGCGAAAGCCGCAGGAAAAGAAACCAAGGTCGCCATCACCTTTCCAGGCGGAACCCATGATCTCTGGATGCGTTATTGGTTAGCCGCAGGAGGAATTGACCCCAACAAAGATGCTTCGGTTATTCCTGTTCCCCCTCCTCAAATGGTTGCCAACATGAAAGTCGGAAGTATGGGAGCTTTTTGTGTGGGAGAACCTTGGAATGCTCAATTAGTCAATCAAAAACTAGGTTATTCGGCTTTGATTACTGGTGAATTATGGAAAGATCATCCCGAAAAAGCCTTCTCTATGCGGAAAGATTGGGTTGATAAAAATCCGAAAGCGGCTAAGGCAATCCTAATGGCTATTTTGGAAGCTCAACAGTGGTGTGAAAAAGCCGAAAACAAGGAAGAAATGGTGAAAATTATTTCGGGTCGTCAATACCTGAAAGTTCCCCCCGAAGATATTTTAGGACGTTTACAAGGAAAAGTTGACTTTGGTGATGGCCGTACTATTGATAACCCTGATTTAGCCATGAAATTCTGGGCAAATAATGCCTCCTATCCCTACAAGAGTCATGATTTATGGTTCCTAACGGAAGATATTCGTTGGGGTTATTTACCCGAAAAAACAGATACCAAAAAAATTATTGATGAAGTCAATCGGGAAGATCTCTGGAAAGAAGCGGCTCAAGCTTTGGGAGTTCCTGCGGCGGAGATTCCAACCAGTTCTTCTCGTGGCGTAGAAACCTTCTTTGATGGGGTAAAATTTGACCCTGAAAATCCCCAAGCTTATTTAGATGGTTTAAAAATTAAAGCCATTAAAGCTTAAATAATTAATCATCTCCCAAACCGTAGGGGTGCAAGGCTTGCGCCCAAAAAGATGATACTGGCAAAGAAAATAAAGGGCGTACGCAATACGCCCCTACAGAAATAATATTTAACCCCAAATATAACTAAACAACCCTGAGCAATTTTTATCAATTATTGAAAATGGCAAATCCCAGCTTATCTCAACGACCTTCTAATAAAAATCCCTTGGCTTTTTTGACCCACTCTAAAAAAGTCATGCGTCCCTTGGTGGCGTTAATTGTTTTGTTAGTAATTTGGCAAGCCCTCTGTTCGGGAACCAATCCTAACTTACCCGCTCCATTAACTGTGCTTCAAGAAACCTGGAATCCGCTTATTATTAATCCATTTTTTGATAATGGCGGCACAGATAAAGGATTAGGATTACAGATTTTTGCCAGTTTGCAACGGGTTGCGGTGGGTTTTACTCTTGCGGCAATTGTAGGCATTGGGTTAGGGATTTTGATTGGTAGTAGCCGCTTGATGTACGATGCTTTAGATCCGATTTTCCAGGTATTAAGAACGATTCCCCCGTTGGCGTGGTTGCCGATCGCTTTAGCGGCCCTGAGAGAGAGCGAACCCTCTGCTATTTTCGTTATTTTTATCACCTCAATTTGGCCCATTATTATTAATACAACTGTTGGTGTGCAACAAGTTCCCCAGGATTATCGCAACGTTTCCCGCGTTTTGCAGTTATCTAAAATGGAATATTTCTTTAATATTTTGTTTCCTGCGGCAGTTCCCTATATTTTCACAGGCTTACGCATTGGTATTGGACTTTCCTGGCTCGCAATTGTAGCGGCTGAAATGTTAGTTGGGGGTGTGGGAATTGGCTTCTTTATTTGGGATGCCTATAACAGTTCTCGCATGAGTGAAATTATTTTGGCACTGCTTTATGTGGGAGTGGTGGGATTAATTTTAGACCGTCTGGTTGCTTTTGTTGCCAGTTTATTGGTTCCTGCTGAACAAAAATAACCAATAGTGAATAATTGATAATGAAGAGTTAAGAGTTAGAAATATTTAATTAGTTTTACTAGCTCTTTTATCAATTCTATCCCCACTTAAAACTGTTATCTTAAAACTATTCCTTATTAACTAAAAACTATTAATTAATATGTCTACTTTTATTGAAATTGATCATGTTGATCGCGTTTTTCCCTTGCCGAATGGGGAACAGTACATCGCCCTTAAAAATATTGAATTAAAAATCAAACCAGGGGAATTTATTTCTCTAATTGGTCACTCTGGTTGTGGTAAATCTACGCTGTTAAATATGGTGTCGGGATTGGATACACCAACAGTGGGCGGTGTCATTGTGGAGGGTCGAGAAATTCAAGGGCCAGGACCCGATCGCATGGTGGTTTTTCAAAATTATTCCCTCTTACCTTGGCTAACAGTACGGCAAAATATTGGTTTGGCAGTGAATCGGGTGATGCGCCATTTACCCAAAACTGAAAGGAACAAAATTATTGAAGACAATATTCAATTAGTTGGACTCAAACACGCCGCTCACAAATTACCAGGGCAATTGTCAGGAGGGATGAAACAACGGGTGGCGATCGCGAGGGCTTTGTCGATTAAACCCAAGGTTTTGCTGTTGGATGAACCCTTTGGAGCCTTGGACGCTTTAACCAGGGGCAATTTGCAAGAAAGACTGATGGAAATTGTCCAGGAAAGTCAGGTCACTTGCATTATGGTGACGCACGATGTGGATGAAGCCCTGCTGTTATCCGATCGCGTGGTGATGTTGACAACAGGCCCAGAAGCCCATATCGGTCAAATTTTGGAAGTCCCCATTCCCCGTCCCCGCCATCGTTTAGAAGTGGTTAATCATCCCAGTTATTATGCTTTTCGGAATGAAATTGTTTATTTCTTGAATCAACAAAAACGTTCCAAACGAGTCGGAAAAGTGGCCCAAGCGTCTTCGGTCATGGCAGGTAACGGATTGGAAAAAATCAATCTCAATATTGGTTTTATTCCCCTGACCGACTGCGCTCCCTTAGTAGTTGCCAAGGAAAAGGGCTTTTTCCAAGAAGAAGGTTTGGATGCGGTTAACCTCGTTCGTGAACCTAGTTGGAAGGCGATCGCGGAAGGCGTGATTAGTGGCCGTCTGGATGCGGCGCAAATGGTAGCGGGAATGCCCCTATCCTTGACGGTGGGAGCAGGGGGCAAATTACCTGTGCCGATTATTAATGCCCTCGTCATGAGTCGTAACGGAAACGCCATTACCCTAGCCAAATCCTTTGCCCAGGCGGGCGTGAAAAATCTTGGGGATCTGAAAAACAAACTCATGGAAACTCCCGATAAAGTTCATACCTTTGGCATGGTTCATCCCGCTTCCATGCACAATCTTTTATTACGTTATTGGTTGGCTTCGGGGGGAATTGATCCCGATCAGGATGTCACCCTAACAGCGATTCCGCCGGCTCAGATGGTGGCTAACCTCAAAGCAGGCAATCTTGACGGCTATTGCGTCGGAGAACCTTGGAATTCCCGTGCGGTATATGAAGGCTTGGGTTATGTGATTGATACGTCCTTAGACATTTGGGCGGGTCATCCTGAAAAAGTTTTGGGAGTGAAAGAAGAATGGGTTGCCAAATATCCCGAAACCCATCTCGCTTTGATGAGAGCTTTATTAAAAGCCTGTGAATACTGTGATGATCGTCGGAATCGGGAAGAAATCATGGGTTTGCTTTGCCAACCTCAGTACGTCGGTTCCCTAGAAGATTATACTCGTCCAGGCTTTCTTGACCCCTATAACCGAGGCGATGGGACAGAGCCCCAACAGTTACTCCGCTTTAATCAGTTTTATGTGGATCAAGCCAATTGTCCAGGTCGTGGTGAAGGATTGTGGACTCTTACCCAATTAGCCCGTTGGGGTTATACGCCTTTCCCGAAAAATTGGGTCGAAATTCTTGAACGAGTCCGCCGTCCCGATCTGTTTGGAGAAGCTTGTCGTCAATTGGGTTGGCCCGATACGGAAAGCGATCGCCACAATTTTGCTCTCTTTGATGGCATGGTTTTCACGCCTGATGATCCCATTGGTTATATTCAACGCTTTACCATTCATCGTGAATTAAAAGTTTCTGAAATTCTCATTGATAGTGTTTCTCGTTCTTAAATTTTGGTAACTTTTTCTAACTTTAGAAACTATGATCACCCCCCTTTCCGCAGAGTCTAAAACTAATCCCAATCTCACCCAAAAAGGTATGAATCCTTCTGATAAAATTTCCTCCCAAACCAGCACCGCGTTTCTATCTATTGAAAACGTTTCTAAGGTTTATAACACCCCACGAGGCCCCTATACCGTCCTAGATGGCGTTAATTTGGAAGTGGCAGAAGGAGAATTTATTTGTATTATTGGCCACTCTGGCTGTGGCAAATCAACGTTATTGAATATGGTGTCGGGTTTTAATCAACCGACAGGGGGAACGGTTAAACTCCACGACAAACCGATTACCGAACCTGGCCCAGACCGCATGATGGTTTTCCAAAATTATTGTCTTTTACCCTGGAAAAGTGCCTACGAGAATGTGCAATTAGCGGTGAATTCCGTCTATCCTGATAAACCCAAGGAAAATAAGACCGAACTCGTTCAGCATTATTTAGAAATGGTGGGTTTAACGGAAGCGGGGCAGAAGAAACCCAATCAATTATCAGGGGGAATGAAACAACGGGTCGCGATCGCCAGAGCCTTGTCTATTTCGCCAGAGGTCTTGATTTTGGATGAACCCTTTGGGGCGTTGGATGCGATTACCAAGGAAGAATTACAGGAAGAATTATTAAAAATTTGGCGTGAAACGAAGTTAACGGTCTTAATGATTACCCATGATATTGATGAGGCTCTCTTTTTAGCCGATCGCCTAGTAATGATGACCAATGGCCCCAGTGCCAAAATTGGAGAAATCCTAGAAATTCCCTTTACCCGTCCCCGCGATCGCGCCCAGATTACCGAAGATCCCAGGTATTACGAATTACGCAATTATGCCCTAGATTTTCTCTTTCATCGGTTTGCCCATGATGAAGATGATGAAGTCGCAGAAGAAGAAGTCAGCAACCAATGGGGTTTCAAAAAAATTGCAGGAATCCTCGCAGGTTTAGCCGCGATCGCCTTTGTCGGATACGGTTTCTTTAATACCTTTGCTCCCAAGGGCGGAAATGCCCCCCAGCCCGCCGTTCAAACGCCTGTTAAACCTTAGTCTTCGTTTTGGGTGCAAGCCTTGCACCCCTACAAAAGCCACTACAACACCTTCAAAACCGTCGGTAGGGGCGAATTGCGTTCGCCCTTTAACTGTCGGTAGGGGCCAATTGCGTTCGCCCTTCAACACATAAATTTAACTCTAAAGTTCTCAACGTTTTCTCAATAAAAAGGTTGAATAAACAGGCTATGATAACCCCATAGCTATGATTAAATTTATGTTTATAAATCCCATTTCGGAATTGGTCACATCTTCCTGGTTAGCAGAGAACTTAGAGAATCCCGACTTAAAAATTATTGATTGCCGATTTCAATTAGGTCAACCCATTTGGGGATACGAACAATATCAAAAAAGCCATATTCCTGGAGCCTATTACCTCGATTTAGACCGAGATTTATCTTCACCCGTTGCCCTTCATGGTGGAAGACATCCCCTACCCGATCCAGACCAATTAGCCGAAAAATTATCCACCATCGGGATTAATTCAGGGGAAACCTGGGTCATTGCCTACGATGATTCCCGTTTTGCCTTTGCCTCTCGTTTATGGTGGCTTTTGCGCTATTTAGGCCACGATAAAGTCGCCCTTTTAGATGGAGGATGGTCAGGATGGCAACGCAATCATTGTCCCGTCTCCGAGGAAATTCCATCTTCTTTAGTAGGAAATTTTATCGCAAAACCCCAGCCTGATTGGATTATGGATATTGAAACCGTAAAAGCCAATCCAGAAAATTCTTCGTCGGTGTTAATTGATTCACGGGAGCGCGATCGCTATCGGGGAGAACGAGAACCCATTGACCCCATTGCGGGCCATATTCCAGGAGCAATTTGTTTACCTTGGTTAGAAGTTACCGATGCCCAAGGCAATTGTCTACCTCCTGAAGCCCAAAAAGAACGCTGGGCGGACTATGCAAACTCAGCAGAAATGATTGTTTACTGTGGTTCTGGGGTGACGGCTTGCGTGAATCTTTTTTCCCTGGCGATCGCGGGACTATCCCCAGCGAAACTCTATCCAGGCGGCTGGAGTGACTGGTGTTCCTATTTAGTTGAAATTTAGAGTTAAAAGTACGCTTCGTTTTCGCTTAAACAACCCCGTCAGAAAATTGAGTCTCCCTAGTCTAGTACAATTTTAGGGATATCTTTATCCTAGAGGCCGAATTTGTAATGAGGAAATAGCATCGTCGCCAAGTGTGAAGTATTTGCGCTAAAATGTTTAGTCTATGATAATTTCTAACATTAATTTCTAAATCTAAAAATTATTTCATTCTATTCTAATTATTCTAAAAAACTAGACCCTTAAATTTGCATGATAAATAATAATTACCCTTACAAGAGGGATCGTTTGTCCATTTTTGTCGATGGCAATAATATGTTTTATGCCCAACAGAAAAATGGTTGGTTCTTTGATCCAAAGCGAGTGTTAGAACATTTTACCAATAATCCTAGTATTGATTTAATTAATGCTTTTTGGTACACAGGATTAAAAGATTCTCAAGATCAACGAGGTTTTCGGGACGCACTCATCAGTTTAGGTTATACCGTTAGAACTAAGATTTTAAAGGAATATTATGATGATAGTTCGGGACGATATTCCCAAAAAGCGAACCTAGATATTGAAATTGTCGTGGATATGTTTAATACTGTTGAACAATATGACAGAGTTATTTTATTAAGTGGGGATGGTGATTTTGAAAGAGCGATCGAATTATTACGTTCAAAAAATACCCATATTACAGTTGTCTCGACGGAAGGGATGATTGCGAGGGAATTACGAAATGCAACGGATCGGTATATTGATCTTAATGATATTCGTGAGCAAATCGAAAAAACCGACGAAAAAACCGAGCCTTCATGATTGTTATTCTACAATCTCTCTCATTAGCGTTGTTTGGATTGAGAAATGAAAGCCAAAAAGAGATAAAATTTCGGTACGATCGCCTCTTGTGATTAAGCGTAGGGTCTTGGGTATCAGTCTTGCAATTTATAGATTTAAAAAAATCTTGTGATCTGACGAGGGAATTTGATGAATGAGAATTTTGTTGATTATCACTTTATTCAAGCCACGCTACTGATAGTTTTTTTTTCAATATGGGCTAGGGCTTGGGAAGGTTAAACAAATACTTTGTCGCACAATTTCCACAAATAGACCAGCGTTCTAATTCCTGGGGCAAAACAGGAGCTTGACATCGGGGACAAGGAGGTAATTGTTCAGTACGAGCTTGGAGAACTTTTGCCCAGCGTTGAAAGGCCTCCCCTGGCGTTTTAGCGGGGGCTTTTTCAATTTCATCGGGAAAACTTAAGGTTGTCAAAAAAGCCGCATAGGATTCATTCTGCTCTAGGGGAGTTGAATGTTGGAGAGATTTTAAATTCTGGACTTGATGCCATTGAGCCGCAGAAAAACGGATATCCGTGAGGGGTTGGGTCAATTGACGATTCAATTTTTTGAGTAAACCATAGCGTTTTAGAGTCAAATTTTGCGCCCAAACGGGACTCAGGGTGGCAACCCATAGCACCTGACGACGAATGGCGAGGGGTTTGGTATAACTGAGTAGAGCGGGATCAAGAACCGTTTCCCAGACTCCGAGGACTTGGCGGTAATGATGATAACTTTCCCATTGGGGTTGCTGTTGGAGAGTGGTTAGTAGGTTATCGAGGGATTTAAAAGACATGGGGATTGGGGAAATTTTCTAGAATTCTGTCGCGACGGTCGAGACCGAAATAGGATAGAGTAGGCTATGGAGCATTCGGTTTGCTTTCACGGTATTTAAACATCAGTCTTTATAAGTAAGGAGCATTTATGCTGACCCTCAAAATTGTCGTTAATATTGTTGTCGCTGGCTTTATTTTGTTATTTATCTTCGGTTTTCTTTCTAGTGATCCGACCCGTAACCCTGGTCGTAAGGATTTTGAGTAAACTGAATTAATTTTAAAAAAATATCTTAAAATCTTGCTTATTATTCAGCGAGACGGTTAGATTATTTTACCTACCAGCGATCGCAGTCATTTGGCTATCAACCCTCATGGTATCGTCACTGCGGTCAAAGGGCTATGAACTCCTTTTAACATTTGGATGATGTAATCATAGATGTTGGGGAGTTTCGTGTTAACTTAGGTGAGTCAGGCGATGGGGGCAGCACTTGTCCCAATGTTTTGGCGAGATTGTGATTGAGGTTGCGGTTGATTTTTTCAGCTTTATTTTGATCTAAATGCCCCTATTCGTTATCCCACCGAGTCCTCCTGCGCTTATTCAGCCGTTTAAGCCTGGGGTTGTCGTCCGTCCCAATTATTTGATGGCCGACTCTTCTTTACCTACGGTTAAGCAGTCTCCTGAAACGATTCCTAGCGTTGTTGAATTTTATTATTCTGAACCGAGTAAAATTTCTTCTCCTTCTCTACCCCAGACGAACTCCCAGGCCGAGCAATTGGGAAAACCCATTTCCGTTAATGCTCCCCCATCCTCTCCTAATGCTTTTCCGATTGATCCATTGAGCAATGCTAATGCACCCCTGTTTTCTGCTGTTGACCGTCAGGTAATTTTAGAGCTACAAACGCCTCACCGCGATCGCCGAAATCTTCCCCAACAGAATCGTTTAATCACCCAAGAAAGAGACGGAGCCGTTAAAGAATTTATTATCAATACGGATGAATCTAAGCCCACTCAACCTGAAGAGGTAGACCCTACAACATCTCCAGAAGGCCCTAGCTCTGATTCCCCTCCTTCTCCCTCACCATCCAGCGAAACTCAACCAAAAACTCCGCCTGGCGTGCTAGAACTCATCGCCGACCAGCAGGAATATAGCACCAATAATCAGGTAATAACAGCAACAGGTAAAGTTGTGATGCGTTTTGCTAATGGGGTGTTATTGGCCGATCGCCTACAGATTAATTTACCCGATCGCTTTGCCGTCGCCGAAGGAAACGTTTCTCTCAAGCGGGGGGAACAAACCCTACAGGGGGAAAAATTTGAATATTATTTTGTTCAAGATAAGGGCGTGATCTACAATGCCAGGGGAGAAATTTACCAACCCACAACGGGCCGCGATATTTCTCGGACTCTCCCCACCGATCCTGGGGGCAACGTCATCCCCTCCCAGACCCTCAATGAACGTCTGATCAATAATCAACCCCTCCAACGAATTACAACAGGAGACGGCTATACCTTTTCTGCGGGAACCAGTTTGGATTTAAACCGTTTTGGGACAGCGGGAAGCAATAATGTCAATGGTGGACAAATTAACCGTTTGCGTTTTCAAGCAAAGAAAATTGATTTTGATTCTGAAGGTTGGAATGCCAGCAAGGTCAGAATTACTAACGACCCCTTTTCTCCCCCTGAGCTAGAAATTCAAGCAGAAACGGCTAATTATTACAATGTGGCTCCCCTGGTGGATGAGGTGAGATTAAGCGAGTCACGGGTGGTATTAGATCAAGAAAATACCATGCCTCTCTTTCAAGATCGGTTAGTCTTAGACCGCAGAAATCGCCAACCAGGAATTTTAAGTTTTGGTTACGATGGGCAGGATCGGGGAGGACTTTATGTTCAAAGCAGTTTTAATATTCTGGATACAAAATCCGTCCGTTTTGATATTAAACCCCAATATTTAATTCAAAAAGCTCTCTTTCCGACCGCTTTTCCCACTGCTAATTTAAGTGATTCCCAAGTCTGTGTGATTTGTCCCGCGTCCTTTGGTCTGATTTCGGATTTGGATGTGACTTTCAGCGATCGCACCCGTCTGATTAATACCTTTAACTTTTCAAGCTTGGATTTAGGAGAAATTGATACCTCCCTACGGGCCAAAGTTGCCCTACAAAACAAAATAGGCGATATCTCTTCTCCCCACGACCTGCGATTTGAATACAACTATCGAGAACGCTTGTTTAACGGTTCCTTGGGCTTCCAAACAGTCAATAGCAGTATTGGCGCGGTGCTAGTTTCCCCTGTTATTCCCCTGGGTGATCCGAGCCTGTCTTTGAGTTATCAGGCTTCAATTCAAGATATCCAATCAGAAACCGACCAAGAAGACTTACTTCCTCCTATACGCGATAACAATTTAGTCACATTAATGCGGTATCAAGGGGCTGTCTCCCTCAACAAATACTATTTTCTTTGGATGGGAGAAGCCCTAGAACCTAAACCCGATAAGGGATTACGCTATACCCCAACGCCAGTTTTGCCCTATTTACAGATAACGACAGGAGTGACGGGAGTAAGCAGTTTTTATAGTGATGGCAGTTCCCAGCCCTCTGTGACGGGAAGTATCGGCTTATTAGGTCAATTTGGCCATTTTTCCGAACCGTATTTGGATTATACAGGCTTTAATATCAGCTACTTGCAGGCTATTCGTGGCGGGGTGTCTCCTTTCTTGTTTGATCGCTTTGCCGATACCCAGGTTTTATCCTGGGGCTTAACCCAGCAAGTCTATGGGCCTTTTAGAATAGGGGTTCAGAGTGCCTATAGTATTGATGCCAATAAGCAAATCAGTACGGAATTATTTATTGAATATAGCCGTCGGACTTACAACTTTATGGTGCGCTACAATCCCCAATTACAAATTGGATCAATTAATTTACGCATCAGTGATTTTAATTGGAGCGGTAATCCAGGAACCTTTGAAGGAACGGATATTCGCCCTGTCATTCAGGGAGTCACTCGCTAGAAAAAGAGGAAGAAAAAAAGCCGCTCACGGGGAACGGCTAGTTAAAAACCTAGTTAATGTTATTTGATAAACAACATTTCTTGATAGCTTGGTAAAGGCCAGAGATCATCAGCAATTTCAGCTTCCAATCCATCCGCATATTCCCGAACCTCATCCATTAAAGGACGAATGGTTTTAGAAAGATACTGCATATGGTCTTCGGTCGTCGCAAAATCATGGCTTCCTAAAGCAGAATCCAGTTTACTAACCTTTTCCATCATGGATTTAACTAAACTAGAAACTTTTTCGATGGTTTCCACTTCTAGATCCAACCCAATTTCCTTCAGACTGAGGGCCGCATTAGAAAGCTCGGATAAATAGCGAGTTGCGGCGGGATAAATCAAGGTCTTGGCCATGCTGATGACTAGCTTGGCTTCCACTTCAATAGAAAGGATATACTGCTCAGCGTAGGTTTCAAAGCGACTAGCGAGTTCAACGGGGGAAAGAATTCCTAAACCAGCAAACAGGTCTTCGATGTATTTTTCCTTGAGGACAGGTAAGGCATCGGCGGTGGTGCGTAGATTCGCTAAACCCCGTTCTTCAACGGCCATTTTGTGCCATTCTTCCGAGTAGCCATTGCCATTGAAAATAACTGCACCGTGTTGATCCATGACTTCTTTTAAAACGCTCTGGATCGCCGAGTTGAGTTCAATCCCCTTGGCTAATTCGGCCTCTAATTTGTCTCCTATCCAATTGAGAGAATCGGCTAAAACGGTATTCATCGCCACGAGGGGGCCCGCAACGGATTGTCCCGAACCTACTGCCCGAAATTCAAAACGGTTTCCCGTAAAGGCAAAAGGAGAAGTGCGGTTGCGATCGCCTGGATCAGTTGGTAGGACAGGCAGAGTATCAACACCAATGTGCATTGTGCCTTTCCCTTTAGAACCTGTCGCGCCGCCTTTGCTAATCTGTTCAAACACATCTTCTAATTGGGAACCTAGATAGACGGAGATAATCGCAGGGGGGGCTTCATTCGCTCCTAAACGATGATCATTACTAGCAGTTGCTACCACAGCCCGTAGTAGAGGCCCGTATTTGTGGACTCCCCGAATTACTGCGCCACAAAATACCAAAAACTGAGCATTGGAGTGGGGCGTATCCCCTGGATCTAATAAATTACCCTGGGTAGGATTGCCCACCGACCAGTTGACGTGTTTACCCGATCCATTGACTCCCTTAAAGGGTTTTTCGTGAAACAGACAAATGAAACCGTGTTTCTTTGCCATATTGCGAAGAACGGTCATCAGGAGTTGTTGATGATCAGTCGCAACGTTCGCCGCTTCAAAAAAGGGCGCGATTTCAAATTGGCCTGGGGCAACTTCATTGTGACGGGTTTTAGCGGGAATACCGAGTTTATATAATTTTTCTTCTACATCCTGCATGAAAACCTGAACTCGCTCAGGAATGGCACCGAAGTAATGATCATCAAATTGTTGACCCTTTGCTGGAGCCTTCCCAAACAGCGTGCGTCCAGACAACAAGATATCGGGACGGCTATTGGCGAAATTAGCATCAATTAGAAAATATTCCTGTTCTGCACCACAACTGGAGTTTACGGGCGCAATATCGGTATTGCCCAATAATTTCAAAACTCTCGTTGCCGCTTTATTCATGGCCGCATTGGAACGCAATAGGGGCGTTTTTTTATCCAGAGCTTCCCCTGTCCAGGACACAAACACCGTGGGAATACAGAGGGTAGATCCATTATCTGTTTCCATCACGTAGGCGGGACTGGTCACATCCCAAGCGGTATAACCCCGTGCCTCAAAGGTGGAGCGAATTCCGCCGTTAGGGAAAGAAGAGCCGTCGGGTTCACCCTGAACAAGAACCTTACCCGCAAATTCCGAGATAACTGAGCCATCGCTCTGAATGGAAATAAAACCATCGTGTTTTTCCGCCGTTGCATTGGTCAAAGGGTAGAAAACGTGGGCATAATATAACGCTCCCTTGGATACTGCCCATTCTTTCATCGCAGAGGCTACCACATCCGCGATCGAAGGATCGAGCTTTTCACCATTGTGAATAGTCTTCTTAAGGGATTTAAAAACATCTTTGGGAAGACCTTCTTGCATTTTACTCAGTGTAAAAACATCGGAAGCCCAGAGTTCCTCTAGCCGTTTTGGGGTTTTGGGCGGCATGGGTTCTCGATTAGTAATTTCATAAATAGCTTGCAAACGGGATTCATTTCCACTCATAATTTTTTCTCTTTATTAAAGCAACCTGGGTGATCATACTTAAACTAGGAATACAATTTGGTCACAAATATTACCGAAAATCTAAAAACTTTATGAAGTCGGTTGATATCGATAACGACAAAAAGTCAATACATCAAAGGTATTATCCCCTATCTTCTATCTTAATACTCTCTAATTTTTTTGATCATTAGACATACTGAAGATGCCCTGACACACCTTGAGAATTCATACAAAATGTTAAATAAGTAGGTTTTAATACAAATATTGACAGAAATTTATTTAATATCGAATAAACTGTATTTATAAGCAGCCAAATCTCTTATGAAGATCATAAAGCTAGGAAAATTCAGAGAAAAACCGATGGATGAATTAATGACAAACGGTTCCCAGGAACTCAATCAATTAATAGGCAAAAAAAATAAGAAATTGCAAAAAAAATCAAAAAAATCAAAAAAAATCAAAAAAAATAAGGCAAAAGAACATCAAGGCATCCAGGCAAACCCTAAGATGATGGAGTCTGCTGTTGAAAAAACAGATGTTGAAAGAACTGACCCACCGTCAGAGAAACTGTCCAAGAAATTGTATGAAAAGGAATTGGTGCGTCTTCAGGTCGAACTCGTCAAAATGCAATACTGGATCAAACACGTTGGTCTCAAGGTGATTATTGTTTTTGAGGGCCGAGATGCGGCTGGTAAGGGGGGAACGATCAAGCGTATTACCGAACCATTAAATCCTAGAGGCTGTCGGGTGGTGGCGTTGGGGACTCCTTCTGACCAGCAGAAAACTCAATGGTATTTTCAACGCTATGTTGAACATTTTCCTTCGGCAGGTGAAATCCTTCTTTTTGATCGTAGTTGGTACAACCGAGCCGGGGTTGAACAGGTCATGGGTTTTTGTACGAAGGAGCAATATAAGGAGTTTCTCAATTCCTGTCCTGAGTTTGAACGGATGTTGGTGCGATCGGGAATTGTGCTTTTGAAATATTGGTTTTCGGTCAGTGATGAAGAACAAGAAATCCGCTTTCAATCGCGATTGTCCGATCCTGCTCGTCGTTGGAAACTGAGTCCGATGGATTTAGAATCGAGGGATCGGTGGGTAGAGTATTCCCAGGCAAAGGATAATATGTTTGCCCACACTAATATTCCTGAAGCTCCTTGGTTTACGGTGGAAGCGGATGACAAAAAACGAGCTAGGCTGAACTGTATTCGGCACATTTTAAGTAAAATCCCCTATGAAGATCTGACTCCAGAGCCAATGGAACTTCCGCCAAGAAAGCCGCCTTCTCCTGATTATGTGCGTCCTCCTCTGAATGAGCAGTTTTTCGTGCCGCATTATTATTAATCAGGGCGTTTGAGTTTGGTTGGAACATACGGCATTTTGTGGTTAAACCCCATACAGACTAAGGACATACAGGATGAGGACATAATGGTATTATGTCCCTACAAAGCTTAATCTGTATGGGTTTGGCGATCGCTGATCCGTCCTCCCCATCCTGGCTTGTGGTGCGATCAATGCTTTATATTTGAATCTGTTCTATGGTGACCGAGGTAAAGCATTTGAGAAAAAAAAGACCGATTGGGATTGATTTGTTTGCGGGGGCGGGTGGACTGAGTTTGGGCTTTGAGCAAGCGGGTTTTGATGTGGTGGCGGCGGTTGAAGTTGATCCGATTCATGCGGTCATTCATAGGTTTAATTTTCCTCACTGTGTTGTTCTGCCCCAATCCGTCGCTGATTTAACGGGAAAAAAAATACGAGAGGCGGCGAACATTGGCGATCGCGGCATAGATATCGTTTTTGGTGGCGCACCGTGTCAGGGGTTTTCGCTGATTGGTCAACGGGCCTTTGATGATCCGCGTAATCAATTGGTGAAGGATTTTGTGCGCTTAGTCAAAGAACTGGATGCGTCCTATTTTCTCTTTGAAAATGTCAAGGGTTTAACCGTTGGTCGTCATCGTCAGTTTTTGGAAGAAGTGATCACGGAATTTGCGGCCATTGGTTATCAGGTGCGATCGCCCTGGCAAGTTTTAAATGCTTCGAGCTATGGGGTTCCCCAGGAACGGGAGCGTCTAATTTTGTTGGGGGCAAAAGCAGGATTAGACCTACCAAGTTATCCCCTTCCTTTGACGCGATCGGCGGCCAAAAATAAGGGAAACTTACCCGTTGGCCCGACTTGTGAGGACTCTTTAGGCGATTTACCCGAAGCCGAGGATTACGAAATTTTAGTTGATCAAGATTATGTATTAACACCTAATTGGGGTAAACCAAGCCCTTATGCCCGTCAGATGCGTTGTCTGGAAGATAAATTTTGGTATTTTGGCTATCGTCGTCCTTTTGAACCCAATCTACTAACAGCGAGTACACGGACTCACCATACAGCGATTTCTCGTCGTCGCTTTGCCGCAACCCCCCCAGGCACAACGGAACCCATTTCTCGCTTTTTTCGTTTGTCCCGTCAAGGTGTTTCCCATACGTTACGGGCGGGAACCGATGCTTCTCGTGGAGCCTTTACCAGTCCTCGACCCATTCATTACGAAAAAGCCCGTTGTATTACCGTCAGGGAAATGGCCCGTCTGCATGGTTTTCCCGATTGGTTTCGTTTTCATGCAACCAAATGGCATGGAGCCAGACAAATTGGGAATGCTGTCCCTCCCCCCCTCGCACGGGCGATCGCCTTAGAAATCATCAAAGCATTAGATATAACTCCCAGTAAACCCAAGGAAATTATTCAACTAAGTGATCCCCAGATGTTATTAAAACAACCCCCAGAATTACAGATGGTCATGTCTGAAGCGGCTCAATATTGGGGAATTCCGAATCCCATTGGAAAACGCGATCGCGCCAGTGGGGCAAAAAAAAGGAAACAAGAGGACATTGAGCGTTTATTTTTATCCATTGAGGCGACAAAAAATGACTAATCCTTCTTCTGGCCAAAATCTTTACAAAACTTTGATAGAGAAAATTTTTTTTGATCGATATTACGAATCGGCTACTGAATTAGGATTTGAGCGAACAGATCTCGAAACAGCAGCAAAAGAACTTTCTATTAAACTGCCCAAAAATCTGGGAGACGTTGTTTATTCGATACGTTATCGAACATCAATGCCCCAAACAATTATTGATACACAGCCAGAAGGGATGGAATGGATTATTGAAGGGAGTGGTCGCGCTCTTTATTCCTTTAAACTTGTCAAAATAAATCGTATTATTCCTAATCCTGAACTTATAGCAATTAAAATTCCCGACGCAACTCCAGAAATTATTGCCTTATATTCACTGTCTGATGAACAAGCGTTACTCGCTAAAGTTCGTTATAATCGCTTGATTGATATTTTTCTTGGAATAACCAGTTACTCTTTACAAAATCATCTACGCACTACTGTTAGTGGTATTGGACAGATTGAAATTGATGAAATTTATGTTGGAATTGACCGACAGGGCTGTCAATACATCATTCCAGTACAAGCGAAAGGAGGTAAAGATCAATTATCAGTGGTTCAAACAAAACAAGATTTATTGTGCTGTACTGAAAAGTTTCCTCAACTAATTTGTCGTGCAATATCAACACAATTTATGACTGATAATTTGATTGTATTGTTTGAGTTAACAGTTGAGAACGATCAAGTAAAAATCGTTGATGAAAAACATTATCTCTTAGTTCAAGGAGATGATATTTCAGCGTTAGATCTGAGCAATTATCAAACTTTTAGATCTCGTCAAACGTGAACTAGAAGTGAATTTTGCCGATTGAATGTCAATTGTCATGTTACGGGAAACGTTGTAGTTGAGAGATGGAATATTGATCCATTAAATAACCACCCAGTTTGATTTATCAAAGACTTTTTTGCTCAAATTGAACAAATACTGGCTGTTTTAGAGGTAATTCTTATTAAAATTAGATTTCTCAACTTAACTGACTTTGGATATGATATATTTTGTATAATTACAATAGAGGGACAAAGATATCCTGATCCCCTACATTTTATTGTTAGAAACTGTGAAATTCCTGACGCAATCATTGCGACGAACCGATAGATTTGTCTCCCAACTCCCTCATACAACTCATCTGAGTTGCTGGATTTTCAAAAAACGACGACGCTCTGACCCTTTGTCCTGAGCAAATTCAGCCAAATCCTTGAAGAGTCTATTGAGTGAAAAGTTATTGAATTTTAGGAGAATCCTATGCTACACCGCAAGATTTATCAATTCTGTACAGATGGTCAGGAAGTCTGCATTTTCTTGCGAGATCAACAGCGTTGGTTAGATAAAGCACGTATTGTTTCCCTCGAAGGAGACTTAGTAACCATTCGCTACGAAACAGAAGAAGAAGACGAAATTAGTTCCTGGGAAGAAATGGTTCGTCTTGAAAGTATTGGAGCCGTCAGCCGTCAATTATCTTCGGTTTCTCGTTTAAATTCAGAAGTATTAGTCTCGGATGACTGTCCTGAATCGGAACAAATTTATGCCCATTCTCCTGAAGTCAGTGGAGAAGAGGAAGAGATAGAGCCTGAATCGTTCTCCTGAACGTTGGTTGAATGTTGGTCTCAAAAATCAGGAACCATTAAAAAGACTGAATCCTTCTCATTTCTTAATTAATCATTTTCTTCTCGACTTCCCCTTCCCTGTAAAATGAAGGCAGTCAATTATTTTAGTCGCTAGACATCGTAAATATGGGTGAAATAATGCTTGAACAACGGAAGCCATCCGCCTTTGACCTTGCTTCCTATCTCCAAGATAAAAAAGAACTCGTCGAGATTGCCCTGGACGGGTCTCTTCCCATTGTCCGACCAGAAAAAATTTACGAAGCCATGCGTTATTCCCTTTTGGCGGGCGGGAAAAGATTGCGCCCCATCCTTTGTTTGGCGACCTGTGAATTGCTGGGAGGCACCGAGGAAATGTCCATGCCCACAGCCTGCGCCCTAGAGATGATCCATACCATGTCGCTGATCCATGATGATTTGCCTGCGATGGATAATGACGATTATCGTCGGGGCAAACTGACCAATCATAAGGTTTTTGGAGAAGATATTGCGATTTTGGCGGGGGATGGTCTGCTGGCCTATGCCTTTGAATTTGTGGCAACTCAAACCCAAAATGTGGCTCCTCAAAATATTATTGAAGTCATTGCTCGTCTGGGTCGCACGGTAGGGGCGGCGGGATTAGTCGGCGGACAGGTGTTAGACCTGGAATCGGAAGGTAAAACAGATATTACGGCGGAAACATTGACGTTTATTCATACCCATAAAACGGGGGCTTTGTTAGAAACCTCGGTTGTGTCAGGGGCGATTTTGGCAGGGGCAGGCTCAGAGGAAGTACAAAAACTTTCCCAATACGCTCAAAATATTGGGCTGGCTTTCCAGATTATTGATGATATTTTGGATATTACGGCAACTCAAGAAGAATTAGGAAAAACGGCAGGAAAAGACCTAGCGGCCCAAAAGGCGACCTATCCCAGTCTTTGGGGAATTGAAGAATCTCGTAATCAAGCCCAACAATTAATTGATTCGGCGATAGATAAACTGGCGGACTATGGGGAAAAAGCGGCTCCTCTACGGGCGATCGCGCAATATATTGTCAATCGTAAGCATTAAACCCTTTCTTTTTATCCAAAATTGTTATGCAGGAATTAGGCAATATTTTTCAAAATCAGGCTCTAGCCGCTTCTATTGCTGCTTGTTTGATTGCCCAGGCTCTCAAGGCGATTATCGATATTGTTCGTAATGGCAAGATCAATATTCGGACACTCTTTTCAACCGGTGGGATGCCCAGCGCGCATTCGGCTCTTGTGGGGGCTTTGGCAACAAGTATCGGGCTTCAGATGGGCTGGAATAGTAATGAATTTGCGATCGCGTCTTTGTTTGCGGCGATCGTGATGTACGATGCGGCGGGAGTGCGGCAGGCGGCGGGAAAACAAGCCCGAATCCTCAATCAAATTATTGATGAACTATTTCAGGAAGGCCATACTCTCAACGAAGAACGGCTTAAGGAACTGTTAGGTCATACCCCCACTCAGGTTTTTGTAGGGTTGGCCCTGGGAATGGCGATCGCCTTTCTATTTTTTCGTCCCCTTTAGATTTTCATTCCCTTATCTGCCAATCTAGGCTTCATCCTCAAATTTGTAACCCACACCAATCACTGTTTTGATAAAAGTGGGATTGGAGGGATCGGGTTCAATTTTCTTGCGTAGGCGACGGATATGGGTGTCAACCACTCGATCATCCCCAAAAAAATCATTTCCCCAAAGTTTGTCAATCAATTGGTTTCGACTCCAAACCCTTCCTGGATAGCTGATAAAGGTACTCAGAAGATTAAATTCTAGGGTCGTTAAATCTAAAATTTCTAAGTCTTGATCGGCTAATTGACGTTTGGCGATATGTTGGTCTAGATCTAACTGAAAATGCTGGGTTCTGTAAATTTGGTTATTATTTTCTCCGTATCTTAGGCTCCTCCTGAGTAAGGCTCTCACCCTAGCCACTAATTCCCTGGGGCTAAAGGGTTTAATCAGATAATCATCGGCTCCTGTGGATAAACCAATAATACGGTCAATTTCTTCCCCTTTTGCCGTTAACATCAAGATATAGGGGTCTTTATGATTGGTTTTTTGCCGAATACGGGTACAGACTTCGAGTCCATCTAGCTTCGGTAACATTAAATCCAGAATAATTAAATCAGGTTCATTTTGTTGAAAATAATCCAAGCCAGCCAAACCATCCTGGGCGATCGCGCAGGTAAAAGATTCCCGTTCTAAGGTTTCGCGGATGAGGTGAGCAATTTCGAGATCGTCTTCAACAATCAGAATATCCATACCGTTTTGCAGAATATTAAGCGGTTTTGTTGATAATCCTACCGCTAAAGCAGGTTTTTGGGGAAATTATTGATCAATTTATCAAAAATAAAAGACCAGCGATCGCGCGCTGGTAGCCTGAAAAATTGTTGTTGTTGCGGAGGATATGAGGGCTGTCCGTTCCCAAAACGTAAGCTTTCAAGACTCCTTTGATGAAAATTGTAACATGGAGTACGTTTTTTTTATTACAAAAAATAAATTTTTTTTCTAACTGGGGTTTTCTCGGTATAATACAACGTCGGTAGGATGTCCCCAGAGAATTTTTTCTTGTTTATAAACGACCATGCCTGGCTTAGCTCCCTTGGGTTTATAAACGTGCTTGGGTTTGGTATAGACGACGGGAACCTGGTCACTTTGTTTCGCCCGACTATAATAGGCCGCCCAATTCGCCGCACACTGTAAATCATTTTCTTCGGCGATCGCGCCTGGGATTAAACGTAACAAAACATGACTCCCTGCAATTTCCTGACTATGGAACCAGAGGTCATAATCCCCCGCCACCCGAAACGTTAGCTGATCATTTTGCCGATTATTGCGCCCAATCCAGATTTCAAAACCAGAAGGACTTTGCTGGATATGGGGTTGGAAAGTTTCCGAAGAGTTGCGATTGCGGGAAGTATGCTTAATTTCTAAATAATTTTGTTCAATTAATTCATCTCGAATTTCTTCTAGGGCTAACAAATCGTCAGGGTTTTGGTAATTTTCAATTTGATTTAAACTCTCTTCTATTTGCTCTAAATAAACCATTTCCGTTAAAACTTCTGCTAAAAGTGGTTCTACGGCATGACGCGCTCGTTTAAGTTTTTGCTGTTGTTTATAAAGCCATTGGGCATTTTGGATAATCGTTTTGTCGGGTTGCAGGGTTATTTTTATCGGTTCATCCGTTTCAAAATCTGGCAGGATCATCTCGTTCATTCCCGCTTCCCATTCCTGCAAATGAGCCATCAATAAATCGGCCTGTTGTCGGTAATCATCGGCTTGATCAGACTGTTGTAATCTTGTTTGAAAAGTCTGAGCTTTTTGAGTTAATTTTGTTAGAAGTGAGCGAATTTTTTGTAATAATTGATGGCGTAATTGCCCAAAATTTTCCTGAAATTGGCGATCGCAGTAATACTCATTAATCAGGCTTTGAATATTTACAATAGCTTGTTGAGTATTGGTATTGAGAACCGTGTAACCCGTTTCTGTCCAAGTGGGGTAAAAATCTCCTTTGTCTAAAATTTTTAACCAATCTTGCCAAGCTGAAAATAAATTCTGCCAATCGGTTTCGCTTAAACTGGTTGTCTGCTGTTCGGGTTGTAAATTCGCCCTTTCTAACAGCGATCGCACGGTTACGGGACTCAAGCCCCGATAAAGTTTGATCCATTGTTTCTGAATCGGGCCAGGGATTAAACTAATACGTTCTTGCCAGCGATCACGGGATTCGGACAAACTCGGCGCGATTCCTGTCAAACTTGGCGGCAATTGATAGGGTTGCCCCGTTTCTACGGTTCGCACACGGGATTGATTCGCCGTAACTTGGTGGGCAACGGTAATAATTTGCTGATTTGCGTCGGTCAGAATCACATTGCTATATTTCCCCATGATTTCCACATAGAGATGCCAGAGCGGATCTTCATCAGGACGTTGGGCAATTTGCAAATCAACCACTCGTTCCCACGGCGCAACCATTGCGATCGAAGTCAGGGCATAGCCTTTTAGCTGATGGCGCAATTGATCGCTAAAGGTAAAAGTATCGGGCGTGCGGGGCGGTGAGTCGCCAATACATAATCTAGCGGACTGGGGATGCCAAGAAATAGTCAACCAACTTCTTTTTTCTAGAGTTCGTAGCGCAATAGAAATAGTATAGCGATCGCGTTGATAAACCTGTTCAATCCGAGCAGGCAACCAATGGATTCGCAGATCTTGGCAAATGGCGGTAAGAGTCGTAAAGTCAACGGTTTGCATACTCCCATTTTAGGGGCAGGGATGGGTCTTGCGATCGCATTATTTTAAGCCGTGTTTCAAAGCTTCAGAAAATTCATGGGATTAATCTAGGCTTAACGAAAGCTTATTCTAATCTTAAAAGTGAAAATCAACCAAACATTTATAATTTTAATGATAGGGCGAGAAAAATAGCACATTCCAAAAATTTCAATTAATCCATGTTAGAAAGTTTGTCTCTTCTAGAAAAATCGAATAGTGTGGAGCGTTTATCTTTAGATAATTATCGTGTATCCTCAGAGACTTTAACTGAAATTGCTAAGGATTATTTATTAGAAAATCCAAATTTATCAGGCGTTCTAATCACAGAAAATGATCAAGTGATTGGTTCCATTGCTCGGCGGGCTTTATTTGAAAAATTAAGCAAAGAATTTAGCCATGCTCTTTATGCCACTAAACCAATTCGCGTCATTCTAAATAGCTTTAAAGAAGAAGTATTAAAAGTTTCTGCCAATACCCTGATCACCGATGCCGTTAAATTATGTTTCTCTCGTCCGACGAAGTTGACCTACGATCCCATTATCGTCGTTAAAAATGGACAAGAATTAGGAATGTTAGATTTCAGTAAACTGATTCTAGCCCAGTCAGAAATGTTTTCCATTTTGAATGAACAATTAACCCAACAAGACCAAGAATTACGAAGTTCTGCGGAACGCTTGGAAGAACAGGGTAAAAATATTCAAGAATATGCCGTACAGCTTGAAATTCAACAACAGGAATTACAACAGCGCAATA
>QBMS01000018.1:1344-21290 GCA_003249095.1 Snowella sp. | reverse complement strand
GCGCAATATTTTATTAGAAGATCAAAAAGAAAAATTACGACAACAAACTGAAGAATTATTTATTAAAATTACTGAACTGTCAGAAAAGACAGAAGAAATTTCTAATTTGAATAAACGCTTTGAAGAGGTTGGCATTCTGTTATCAAGAGAAGGTGAAAGAACCTTAAATAATTTGAGATATGGTGTAGAAAATGTGATCGATTTTACTCAAAAAATCAATGAAATTAGTAATGATTTTCAAGAAAAATTAACGATTATTAATCAGGGCAATGATTTAATTAATACCATTAGTAAGCGAGTAGAAAATCTCTCTTTTCAGGCTTCTATTCTCGGTGCAAAGCTTCCTAAAAATGATAATATTAAAATCCCCTTTAACATGATTATTGAAGAAATTGAGAAGCTGAGTGTACAAATTCTTGAGGCAAACACAACCAGTAACAAAATTTCTAAAGCCATTCGATCGCAGATTTATACGTTAGTCAGTACGGCGAAAGAAAACCAAGAAGTCGTTACAACGCTTTCTCAAAACTCTCAAAAAACAGAAATGGCTCTAGCTAGTCTTGCTCAACTTCTCATACGAAACTAATTTTTAATCCCAAAAGCGATCGCCCTTTAACATCCACAAAACCGCGATCGCGCCTGTTTAATCATTTTAAATTCAAAAACTTATCCAGAGAAGTAATCATGTGAGGCGGCCAACGACGGATCGTTTTTACCCAATCCAGATCTTGATAACGATCATCAATGGCAACAGCGGCTACCCAATTACTTTCCGCTTCCCCCTGCTGGCCTTCACTCCAAAGAACAGCCGTCAAAGCCGCCCGCATATCGGGAAACATGGGATATTTTCTGACCAAATCCCGCATCGTTTTTAATGCTTCTTTGGTTTCACCAATTTCGTAGAGAGCTAGAGCCGTATTCGCACGAGCAAAGGCAAAATCTGGGGCAATTTTAGAGGCTTTTTGAAAATCGGCGATCGCGTCTTGCCAATTTCCCAAAGCCCCTTCTGCGTTCCCTCGATTGTTATAGGCCATCGGATCTTGGGGATCGATCGTTAAAACCTTATTGTAATCGGCGATCGCGGCTTCAAAATTTCCCTGGCCTTCAAGGGCGGCCCCTCGATTGAGATAGGGATCGGGCTGATCGGGAGCTAATTTAATCGCCTGATCAAAATCCTCAATCGCCAAAGCTAATTTATTTTGACTCACACGGGAATTGCCGCGATTACTCCAAACGGCAGGATTTTGGGGGAACTCTTGGATTAAGGTTGTCCAATAGGATTCTGCTTGGGAAAAATCGCCCTTTTCTGTGGCTGCAAACGCTTTTTGGAAAATTTCTTCCCCTGCTTGCAATTGCTCCTCTGTGACTGAAAGATCAGCCTTTGCTTGAGCCTGAACGGGTAGCATCATCATTGTCCACAGAAACCCCACCGTGAGCAACGCACAAATCCAACGAGCCATTTTGATCCCCTAGTTTTACCTAAATATGAATAATTCCCCTATGGTATCTAATCCTTTTGATTCATGGTGGCTAAATAGGATTGATAACCGATTTTTTCTAGGGTGGCTTGTTTTTCTAAGACGGATTCTTGTAAATTTTGGCGATAGGCTTGTACTTTTGCCAATAATTGAGGATCATGACTAGCTAGGATTTGAATGGCCAAAAGTCCAGCATTTTTTCCATTCCCGATCGCAACGGTAGCGACAGGAATGCCTGCGGGCATCTGCACAATGGAATAAAGGGAATCAACCCCCTGCAAGGTTCGGGTTTGCACAGGAACGCCAATCACTGGTAACGGGGTCAAAGAGGCAACCATCCCAGGCAAATGGGCCGCTCCCCCTGCGCCTGCAATGATGACTTTTAATCCCCGTTCATGGGCGGTTTGGGCATAGCTCACCATGCGCTCAGGAGTCCGATGGGCCGAGACGATCGCCACCTCGCAAGTAATCTCAAATTCTTCACAGACCGCGATCGCAGTTTGCATCGTCGGCAAATCCGAATCACTGCCCATAATAATCCCAACGACGGGAGAAACATCAGCCATACCAATAAAATAATTAGATAGATCAAAATCGATTGTAACCTGAGCTAGGGGAAACCTCATTTTTCGGTTCAACCCTATTATTTTTTTCGTAAAATTGCAATAATTAAAACACTCAATAGAATTTGTCTGAATAATGAGGAATAATTTTCATGAGCCTTAATGTTGTCCACTTAGTCGGTCGTGTAGGAAGAGATCCAGAGGTGAAATACTTTGATTCGGGAAGTGTTAAATGTACATTCAGTCTTGCAGTTAATCGAATTAAAAAAGACGATCCCCCCGATTGGTTTGAACTGGAACTTTGGGATAAAAATGCTGAAGTTGCAGCAAATTATGTTAAAAAAGGGGGTCTTATTGGAATTAAAGGATCGTTAAAACTTGATACCTGGAGCGATCGCAGTACGGGAGCCAATCGTTCTAAACCTATCATTCGGGTGGAAAAATTAGACTTACTCGGTTCCAAACGAGATAACGAATCCTCAATGGGCTATTCAGGAAGCGAATTTTAAGCCACGTACTGAAACATTAAAGTCTCGTAGGGGTTTGGTTTCCAAATCCAGAAATTATTAGAACTTTCGGATTTTTTTTGTAGGGGCGTAAGGCTTACGCCCAATAGACTCAACTTGATCTAAATCCTTCGCAACCAATACAATCCAAAATTTTCATGAAATATGCCCTCGTGCATGAATGGCTCACCCCAAAAGCAACGGGAGGATCAGAGTTAGTCGTTGAACAAATATTGCAAAATATTGAAGCTGATATTTACGCACTCATTGACTTTGAATCAACCAATCCCGATAGTTACTTATTTGGGCGCGACATTGGAACGACTTTCTTACAAAACTTTCCCCTCGCTAAAAATGGGGTTCAAAAATATCTTCCCCTATTGCCCCTCGCCATTGAACAATTAGATTTAGCCGACTATGACGTTATTCTCTCCTCCTCCCATGCGGTGGCCAAAGGAGTTTTAACCAATCCTCAGCAACTCCATCTTTGTTATTGCCATACCCCCATGCGCTATGCCTGGGATTTAACCTTTGATTATCTCAATAACAGCCGTTTAGGAAAAGGACTACCTGGTATCCTAACTCGTCATATCCTCCACCAACTTCGTCAATGGGATGTTATCTCAGCCAATCGAGTGGATTATTTTATTGCCAACTCTCGCCATACCGCCCGTCGAATTTGGAGATGTTATCGACGGGAAGCAGAAGTTATTTATCCGCCGGTTAATATTGATCGCTTTCCCTATCAAGAAAAAAAAGAAGATTTTTACTTAACGGTCTCTCGTTTGGTAAGCTATAAACAAATTAAATTGATCATTCGAGCCTTTAATGAGTTAGGTTATCCTCTAGTCGTCATCGGTGACGGGCCAGATTTACCCATGTTGCGTCAATTAGCTAAACCCAATATTCAACTATTAGGGAGTCAGCCAGACGCGATCGTTGAACAATATATGGCTCAGGCAAAAGCTTTTGTCTATGCCGCCTGTGAAGACTTTGGTATTGCCCTTGTTGAAGCTCAAGCCTGTGGAACCCCTGTTATTGCCTACGGAAAAGGAGGAGCCTTGGAAACTGTTCTAGATATTAATCAATATCCTGAAACAGGCACTGGATTATTATTTTCTGAGCAAGATCCCCGTTCCCTGCTGGAAACCGTTGAAACTTTTTCCCAAATTAACCATCAATTTAATTCAGAGAGTTGCCGCACCCAATCGGCAAAATTCTCTCAAAAAATCTTTGCAACGTCTTATTTAGCGTTCTTAGAGCAATGTTGTCAGCATTTTTTTTCCTAAGCTCGACAACGATTTTTTATATTTTATTGCCCCTATTTGTCTAATTAGACTAATCAGGCTTTATCATTGGGACAGTGTGGTGTGATGTGATGTGAAGGAGTACGATGACTGCGAATAGCCAATTTATCCCCGTCAAGGCGATACAAGCTTTGATGAGACGTGGGTCACCCCCAACGTTCTCTCCAAGACGATACCAACGTCCCTGGGTAAATGCCCTCGATGGTGTTATCTTTAAGCGATCCTTTGATATTGCTTTTTCTCTGTGTGTGTTAATTGTTTTTTCCCCCCTATATTTAGTTCTAGCTGTATTAATTAAAATTGATTCTCCTGGCCCAATTTTTTATATCCAGCAACGGGTCGGCAAAAACCATAAACGGTTTGGTTGCATTAAGTTCCGAACGATGGTCACGGATGCAGACGAAATTTTAGAGTCTCTAATTGCCGATTGTCCCCATACTAGGGCTGAGTTTGAGAATAACTTTAAGTTGCGAGAAGATCCGCGCATTACCTGGATTGGAAAATTCCTTCGTCTAACAAGTTTGGATGAGTTTCCCCAGTTTTGGAATGTTTTGAGGGGAGATATGAGCGTGGTCGGCCCTAGACCCCTAGTCCCTGAAGAACTCCACAAGTATGGTCACCGTATTGATAAAATCCTAACTATCCGCCCTGGTTTAACGGGACTCTGGCAAGTATCGGGACGTAATGACATTCCCTATCCCCAAAGGGTTCAGATTGATGTCTATTACGTCAACTACCGTAACTGGCTCATGGATCTTTGGGTAATCGTTAAAACCCTCGGCGTTGTTCTTTTTCCTAATAATAATGGGGCCTATTAGTTTTGTATTTAGCCCTAAATCATCGATTTGATGAATGAAGTATCAGGTTTGTTGTGTCTTCAGTCTTCAGTATGTTAGGGCGATGATGGGTTTTACAATAAGGTACTAATTTAACCTTTTGTTTTCTTTAAAACAGGAGGTTTTTTCATATTCATCCCATAAAAGCGAAGAACTATCAATTGAAAGCGATAAATCGAAAAAAATCCACATAAATGGTAGCGAAAATTACTAGCTAGAAGAATACTGCTTGACTAAATGGCTTAGTCTGGTATCTTTGAATCTTGAGAATGAGTTGTTCACATAACATTAAGGGTAAGGAATTTATCAATGTCCGAATCAAAATCTGCTCTAATTACGGGGATTACGGGTCAAGACGGCTCTTATTTAAGCGAATTTTTACTAGAAAAAGGTTATACCGTTCACGGAATCATTCGTCGAACTTCTACATTTAACACCGATCGCATCGATCATCTCTATACCGACCCCCATGATCCCAATGCGAAATTATTATTGCATTACGGTGATTTGACGGACGGTACGACACTGCGACGGATTTTAGAAGAAGTTAAACCCGTTGAAATTTATAATCTGGGGGCCCAATCCCACGTTCGAGTCAGTTTTGATTCTCCTGAATATACGGTAGACTCTGTCGGAATGGGGACTCTACGATTATTAGAGGCAATTCGGGACTATCAACAACGGACAGGAATCGAAGTTCGATTTTATCAAGCGGGTTCGTCGGAAATGTTTGGTAAAGTTCAGGATGTTCCCCAAAAGGAAACTACTCCCTTTTATCCCCGTAGTCCCTACGCCTGTGCGAAAGTTTACGGCCATTGGCAGACGGTGAATTATCGCGAATCCTATGATTTATTTGCCTGTAATGGAATTTTGTTTAATCATGAATCTCCTCGACGGGGTGAGACTTTTGTGACTCGCAAAATTACCAGGGCGATCGCGCGGATTGTGGCAGGAACCCAGAAAAAGTTATATCTGGGCAATTTAGACTCCAAACGGGATTGGGGCTATGCCAAGGATTATGTAAAAGCCATGTGGTTAATGCTCCAACATGATCAACCCGATGATTACGTTATTGCGACAGGAGAAACCTACGCCATTAAACAATTTCTGGAAATTGCCTTTAATTATGTCAATCTCAACTGGGAAGATTTTGTCGCCTTTGATGAACGCTATCTACGTCCTGCTGAAGTTGATCTGTTGATTGGTGATCCCACTAAAGCCATTAAAACCTTGGGTTGGTCGCATTCCGTTACCTTTGAAGAATTAGTTCGTCTGATGGTAGAAGCAGATTTGGCTGTATTGGGTCTATCTTCTCCCAACCGAACGGAACGGGAAGAATTTTTATTGTCCCAGGATAATGCCTTTGTTCGTCAACCGATGAGTATGATGGTCGATTAAGGTTCTTTGTTGTGAGGGGGGAATTCCTGGAGTTCCCTCGCCAAGTATTTTGTTAGTTTTTATCACCCGTTAGTACACCCATTCATCCACAAAGGATTTTGATTATGTTAGAACTCAAGGACAAACGCATTCTGGTTACAGGAGGGGCTGGCTTTTTGGGCAAGCAAGTGGTTAACCAGCTAATTGAGGCTGGAGCAAATCCCGATAAAATTACCATTCCGCGATCGCGGGACTGTGATCTCAGACGTTTAGAAAGTTGTCAACAGGCGGTCAGTGGTCAAGATGTGGTCGTGCATCTAGCGGCCCATGTGGGGGGGATTGGTTTAAATCGGGAAAAACCCGCCGAACTTTTTTACGATAACTTGATGATGGGAACCCAGTTAATCCACACAGCCTACGAAGCAGGGGTTGAAAAATTTGTCTGTGTGGGAACGATTTGCGCCTATCCCAAATTTACCCCCGTCCCCTTTAAGGAAGAAGATTTGTGGAACGGCTATCCTGAAGAAACTAACGCGCCCTATGGTGTCGCCAAAAAAGCTTTATTAGTGCAATTAGAATCCTATCGCTTGCAATACGGCTTTAATGGAATTTATCTCTTGCCTGTGAATCTCTACGGCCCCGAAGACAATTTTGACCCCCGTAGTTCCCACGTTATCCCTGCCCTAATCCAAAAAGTTCATGAAGCCCAAAAACGGGGCGATAAGACTCTCCCTGCGTGGGGTGATGGCAGCCCCACCCGTGAATTTTTGTATTCTACCGATGCGGCTCTGGGTATCGTCATGGGAACCCAATTCTATGACAAAGCTGCTCCCATTAATCTGGGAACGAATTTTGAAATCTCGATCAAGGATTTAGTAGAACTCATTTGTGAATTGATGGATTTCACAGGAGAAATTATCTGGCAAACGGATCAACCCAACGGTCAACCCCGTCGCTGTCTGGATACGACGAAAGCGAAAGAAGCCTTTGGTTTTACCGCTCAAGTAGAGTTACGCCAAGGATTGAAAAATACCATTGAATGGTATCGCCAACACGCGGGCTAACCCTTGTGACGTAGGCTACTAATACCATTAGCGCGATCGCCGAAAAGTCTTATGATTAAAATCTCACCCAAGACCTATTAAGCCGCGTTGAATATGGCCACTGACCTTAAAAAATTAACAGAACTAGCCCAGGTTTTCTCTAAATTGGGGATTCTGGGATTTGGTGGCCCTGCTGTGCATATCGCCATGATGGAAGAAGAGGTTGTTACCCGTCGTCAATGGCTGACGCGATCGCAGTTTTTAGATTTATTGGGAGCGACAAACCTCATTCCTGGCCCAAATTCGACGGAAATGGCCATTCATATTGGTTATTCCTACGGCGGTTGGTTGGGATTATGGGTGGCAGGAAGCTACTTTATTCTGCCTGCGGTCTTGGTGACAACGGTTTTTGCTTGGCTTTATTTAACCTGGGGAAATTTACCTGCTTTAGGCCCTATCCTCACAGGAATTAAGCCAGCTATTTTAATCGTGATTTTAGCCGCCCTCTGGCGTTTAGGACAAAAAGCCTTTCAAGACCGCAAACTGATTTGGATTGCTCTATTCGTCATTCTTTTGGTTTTAATAGGAACCCCTGAAGTGATCGCCCTATTTAGTGGGGGAATTTTGGGCATGATTTGGATCATTTCCCAACAAGCAAAAATCCCCTCCCAGGGAACTTTTCCCGTTTTGTTGTTAGCTCTCAGTACAACTTCAAAAACGGCGGTTATCTCCCCTACGTTATTAAAACTCGGCTTATTTTTTCTTAAAGTTGGTAGTATTTTATTTGGCAGTGGTTACGTCCTCTTTGCTTTCTTAGAAGGAGATTTGGTCAATCGATACGGTTGGCTAACTTCACAACAATTATTAGACGCGATCGCTGTCGGTCAATTTACCCCAGGCCCGATTCTATCAACGGCGACCTTTATTGGTTATTTAATTTTAGGAATTCCAGGTGCGATTGTGGCAACCTTGGGAATATTTTTACCCTCATTTTTCTTTGTCGTGATCTCTCACCCCTTTATTCCTAAAATTCGTCAGTCCAAATGGGCGAGTGCTTTTCTGGATGCCGTTAATGCCAGTTCCGTTGCCTTAATTGCCGTTGTCACTTGGAAATTAGCCCAAGCTTCTTTATTCCCCCTGAGTGGCGGTTTCTCAGGTAATTTTTCCGCTTTTTTCATTGCTGTTTCCGCAAGTATTGCTGTTTTTCGGTATCGAGTCAATAATGGATGGATTGTTGTGGGTAGCGGAATTCTCGGTTGGTTGTTTTATCAATAAAATGAGTGACTGAATAAAATTGACCAAAATTTAACCTATAATTAACAAATGAAAGAAGACAAAAAAAGAAAGACTCATGAAAAACCCTTTCTCTAAATCAAATTGATTTTTTTAATGAATCCCAGTTTTAAAAGGAACCCCTGCTAAAGACAAATGAATATACAGCCAGCTATGGAAGCGACTCCTTCACGACGGATTGTGATTGGGGATGTGCATGGTCACTATGATACTCTTTTGCGTTTATTTGACGCGATCGCACCGAATGAGCGAGATGGTGTCTATTTTATCGGAGACTTAATTGATCGGGGCCCCAATAGTTCCCAGGTCGTCGATTTTGTCATTAAAAATAAATATCATTGCTTATTGGGAAATCATGAGCAAATGTTACTGGACGCAGTGGGAAGAGGGGGCGTTTCCCAGCAACTCCTCCAATCCTGGCTTTATACAGGCGGACTTTCTACCCTGGAAAGCTACCAGCATCATATTCCCCAGGAACATATTGATTGGATGCAAGGTTTACCCCTCTATTTGGATTTAGGGGATGTGTGGTTAGTCCATGCGGGAGTTGACCCCAAATTGCCCCTAGCGGAACAAACCGCCGAACAATGTTGCTGGATTCGGGATGAATTTCACCAAATTTATCGACCGTATTTTGCCGATAAATTAATTATTATTGGCCATACGATTACTTTTACCTTTCCAGGCATTCAACCTGGAAAACTTGCCTGTGGGCCAGGGTGGTTAGATATCGATACGGGAGCTTATCATCCCAAAAGTGGTTGGTTGACGGGTTTTGACGTTACGAATCGCTTAGTTTATCAGGTTCATACTAGCAGTAAATCGGTTAGAACGCTTCCTCTGGATGATGCTGTCACCTTTGTTGATCCTGGGATGGTGGCAGGAAAACGGACTAAAAAAAGGGGTTTATTTGGTTAAACGGTGTCTTCCTCTAATAAGATTGGTATGTCTGATTTATACAGGTTATTCCTACTGATCTCGTTTTGTAGAATAGGTATCTTGCCAGTCTATTAATTCAAAATATTTTAACGACGATCGCAGCGATCGCAATGACCACAATGAAAATTAGCCTTATCTTGCAAACCGAAGGACGTTAACAAAAAAGCCCAACGACAGGATTTCGTGTAGAGATATTGCTTCATGGAATTTCCCGATAAGCGTTCTTGCTGGGACGTTGTAATTGCATTTATGCCTTGAGGACGGGAATGAAGTTGATAATGAAAGGGGTCTAACCATTCCAATTGTCCGATTTGGTCTAAAAAAGCTAAGGATATTTCAATATCAGGAAAATTCTTTTTCAAACTCAAAATATCGCCCTGTTGGGGAATTTGTTGGGCGATCGCCTGGGCTTGTCGAGCTTGTTTTTCCCGTTGTTGATTAAAAAAATTGCGGCGTTGTTGATCGGTCGGATCAAGCCAACCCGTCGGCTCACTGACCAGGGTAAAGGTATCAGCCTCCAGTCCATCCCGACCTCCCCGACCAATTTCTTGTAAATACTCTGAAAGTAAATGAGGCGGATGAAAATGGGCAATCCAACGGATATCGGGTTTATTAATGCCGAGGCCAAAAGCATTGGTACAAATCACAAAAGGCAAATTTCCCGTCAGCCATTGTTCTTCAATTTCCCGTCTTTGGTTCGCGCCTAAACCCGCATGATAGGCCGCCGTTCGATATTGGAGCGACTTTAACCATTGCACTAAAAATTCACTGTCCCGACGCGATCGCACATAAATTAAACCCGACTGCTTTCGGTGTTTTTCCAGAAAATTTAATAACAAATGCTGGCGACAACGGGCCGTCCACGCAATTTTAACGGCCAGCCTTAAATTGGGACGATAGGGACTCAAAGTAAAGATCTCAGGATTTTCTAATCGGAGAATGGCCCTCAATTGATTTTGAATATTTTCATCCGCCGTTGCCGTAAAAGCCGCAATAGAAAAATTTTGAGCATTCTTTTTTTTGGCTAAAAGCGAGGGACGAATCATCCCCAACCGTCGATAGGCAGGTCGAAAGGAATCTCCCCACTCCACCAAACAATGGGCTTCATCGATCATCAAGCCCGCGATCGCCACCTGGGGTTGACACAATACCTCCCACACAGGCTGACTTAGGAGGGTTTCAGGGGAAATATAGAGTAACCGAAGCCGTTGTTGTTGAATTTCTTTTAGAATTGACTGACGTTGGGCGCGGGGAAGCTCACTATGGAGGCATTGAGCAGGCAGTTGACGAGATTGTAATTCCCTGACTTGATTTTCCATTAAAGCGATCAAGGGAGAAACCACTAAGGTCAACCCTTCCCCAAAAAGTGCAGGCAGTTGAAAACAAACCGATTTTCCTCCTCCTGTGGGCATGACAATCAGTCCATCTTTCCCTGCCAAAAGACAATCGATAACTTCCGCCTGGGGAAATCGAAAGCTTGAATATCCCCAAATACAGTGGAATAATTGCTGAATTTTGTGCTTTCTGAACTCTATTGACTCTTGCTTTAAATTCACGGTAAAAAGATTTACACAAGACTGGTCTCTTTATTTTAATATTATTCAATTGAAAAATCCTAAATATCTTGCCAACACTTTCCAATAAAAACAAGCTACGGTATTCAGAACGAGTGATTAATATCATTCTCAAAACACCGAGATTAAGCTATTTTTTAAGCACTAATATTTTCTAATCCATCTTTAGATGATGACAAAAAACTCAGCATTGATTGATAGGATTTTTGTTAAACAGGGTATAATCGGGATAGAAGAAAGGGAAAACAACTTATGAATGAAAATGTTGTATCGACTGAACGGGCATCGGAAAAAGTAGAAGTATCCATCCAATTGGATCCCGCCGTATTGGAGCAAATTCAACACTTAACAAACGATCCTGCCCGAATTATTGAAGTAGCGGTTAAGCAATGGCTACGGGGTGAGCCTGATCGGGATGACGATTTGACCCGTAGTTTGAGGCGGAATCCCCCTATTCCCCCTAAAGGTGAATGGAACGATTAGACTTGCTGGATTTGGAGAAAATAGCTAAAGTTTAATGATACTTTTCTGAAGTAACCTCAATTGACTCCCGTAGGAAGCCAATCTCAAGATTATCAATCGTGTCTTCAGTCTCGTTTTTTTGCGCAAAATGGTAAGACCTGTCTAGACATCATGAGGTTTTGGGGTTACAAAGATAAGTGTAACTCCTGGCTTATCATGGCTGGAATGCTCTATCCCATGAAGACGGGGCTATCTGTTACCCCGCCCAAAGACGATGGACAATGTCATTAAAGATTGCTTACTTAAGTCATAAATATCAACGTTGAGTTCATTAGTGTCTATTTCTACCGACAGTAGTAAAAATACTCCTGACTATCAAATAGACTCCAATATAGTCTCCTTCGAGGCGTTAGGGGCAGAATTGGTCTTTGTCCAGAATTGTCAGGGACGCTATTTGAGTTTTTATTGGCAGTTAGCTCAAAAATATGGAATTTGCCCCCAAAAAATTATTGATCATCTTCCTGAAAATAGCTTTTGTCCTGTTGACCTAGAGACCTACGTTGAGAAACTGCAACGAATTATTCGGTACGGAGTGCCGGACCAATATTGTGGTTTATTTTCCTATAAAAATCAGACTTTCCCTCTGAAATTAGTGATTACTCCTATTTTATCTGATGTTCATGGTGTTACTCGTGTTTTGGTAATGGGATGCAGTCTTGCAGACGAGGAACGATGGTCGATCAGTCCATCGGAGAGGGGGGAACTGTCCTCTGAATCCTCTCAAAGATTATTGACCAAAATTTCTCGTAAAATACGAAGAACTCTGGATTTGGAGACGATCTGGCAGGAGACAGTCAAAGGTATTGGAGAATCTCTCAAGGCTAGTCGATGTTTGATGTTGAGCAAGGAATCTCCCTTTCACATAAAGGCGGAGTTTTGTCAATCAGGGATTAGCTCCTTATGGGGAGAATGGATAGAATATCCCTGGAAAGATATGGAGCCAGAAACAATAGAGGAAGGTAAGCCTATTTTTTGGGATGATGCTCTCTGCGGTCAGTTTCAGATTTGTTCAATGCTCATTGTTCCGACTTTTCATCAAGATCAATGCAATGGGTTGATCTGTATTCAGCAGTGCGATCGCCATCGGGATTGGAGCTTAGAAATTATTGAATTTGTCCAAGAACTTGCCGCCCAGGTCGGAACCGCGATCGCCCACGCGACTTTATATCAAGAACTAGAGGAAGCAACCCGCATTGCCAAGGAAGCCTCCCAACTCAAAAGCGAATTTTTAGCCAGTACAACCCACGAACTCCGCACTCCCTTAAACGGTATTATTGGTTTTTTGAAACTCGTTTTAGACGATATGGCCGACAGTGAGGAAGAAAAGCAGGAATTCCTCGAAGAAGCTCACCAATCAGCCCTACACCTATTAAATCTCATTAACGATATTCTCGATTTAGCAAAAATTGAATCGGGTATCATTGACCGAGAATTGGGTAGGGTTGATCTGACTGAATTGTGTCAGGTAGTTAGTAATTTTGCTATTCCCCAAGCTCAAGCCAAAAAGCTGGATTTTAGATTGACCCTTCCCTCAACCCTGACTCCTATCACAGTGTACGGTAATTATCGATGGCTATTACAGGTAATGCTCAATATTGTGGGGAATGCGATCAAATTTACCCCTACAGGAGAAATTACGATTAGGGGAGAAATTATTAAGCAAAAAATCGAGTGGAAAGACCAAACATTTCCTGGAAAAATCAAAATTAGCATCACCGATACGGGGATTGGAGTATCCCTAGAAAAACAAGCGAAATTATTTGAAAAATTTGTCCAAATTGATGGTTCTCGTACCAAGGCCTATGGTGGAACTGGTCTGGGCTTAAGCATTTCCCAAAAACTCGCCGAAGCGATGGGAGGAAGCGTCGCTTTTTTCAGTATGGGAGAAGATTTGGGTTCTACGGTAACGTTTAGCATCCTGTTGGATCATTTACCTGTATTGAAAACCGAAAAAGGCTAAACCGATTTCTCCCAATGAAGGGTTTAATTTTAGGCCTAAAATAGGGATTGATTCTCGTTTATTTTGAACCAACATTATGACTATCACGACAACCGCCCAAGATATCTTTCGCACTGCCTACGAAAATCGTTATACCTGGGATAGTCAATTTCCTGGTTATCGTGCTGATTTGACCCTCAAACAAGGTGATGAGGTTTTTCAGGGACAAATTCTGGTGAATGCTGATTTTAGTGTAGAGGTGACTGGTTTTGAAGATGAAACGGTCAAAGAAAGTGTTTATAATCAACTCCGAGATATTGTGACGCACCGCAAACTGGGCAATTTTGAAAAATCTCACGGTAAAAATAGTTTTGATTTTGGCGAAAAAGATCCGACGGGTGCAGTCGAAATCCTCGTTCAAGGCGATGCAATGGGGTCAAATTACAAAGTACGGGGGCAGGAAATTTGTCAAGTGAGTCGTGTTATGGGGCCTATTGGTTTCACTATCAATACGGAAGAAAGTCTCAAAACTGAGAGTGGTTACATTGCCGTTCGTTACAATGCTATTTTTCGGAACCCCAAAACAGGAGAACTCAAGGGAAAACGAGATTTTCAGGAAACCTATGAACAAATTGGCGGCTATTATTTACCGAAAAGTCAGGTGATTGACGCGATCGCAGAGGGTGGCGAAAAAATCACAACGGAATTTCTCTTCAGTCAGATTGAATTACTGGGTTCTCCCTAAGATGATGGTTTGGGGCGTAGATTTTGCGCCCTGCCCAAAATTACTTTTGTCGGGTTGTGTTGCGATCGCCTAAATCTCGGTCAAGTTTTGTGAATCAAGCTCAAACCTTTGTCCAATAAGAATCTCAGACTTTTCTGATCAAAAAAAAAGATAATATCATCGTGTTTAAAATCTGAATATTCTTGTATTTTTCTCTAAAATTTCGCAAATAAGTTCGAGAAATAAAAGCAAAATTCATTTTTTCTAGCTATTTCTCTTTCTTTCTCCTTTTTTTGACTATTGAAACAAAAAGAATAATTGTATAAGTTATAGAAAGTAGTCGTTATATTTCACACAAATAAGATAAACGACAACAATTAACGCATTGGAGGGTCGAGGTTACTACTATCTCGAATTACTCTACCATTTTAAAAAATCCATTTAAAAAATCAATTCAAGGAAAGCCTTAAAAAATGAATAAACTATTTTCTCTCTCCGTAATTCCCCTAGCCGCTACGGTGTCTGTTGCATCGACGATGTTTGCTACTGCTCCCGTTCAAGCATTTAGCTTAACTGGCTTACTAACGTTTGTTGGTGATGCCACTTTTGATCGAGGTACTGATGGTGTACTTGGTGGTAATGATGATTCCTTAAAAATTAACAAGTTATCTATTGACTCAAGTTCAACTGGTAGTTTTAGCGGTTGGGTTAATAATAACGGTTCTCCTTTAATAGTATCTTTGTCCGATACTTTTTCTAACATACTAGGAACAACGGGAGCAAATGCACAAGCGTACAAAGCTACTCTTAGTAGTCCAATTACTTTCAGCAATGGAATTAAATTTCAAACAAACAATCCATTCCCAGCTTTTGCCCAGGATGTTATACCCAACGTTATTGCCTTTCAATGGATGATTTTTGACGGTGAGTTTATAGATCCGTCGAATAATACATTTTTAGGGCAAGGAGCACTTAGTGCTCAACAAATACTATTTTCTAAAGAACAGACTAATACCTACTCAGGTACTATTGCTCCTGTCCCCGAACCCCTTACCATTATCGGCTCAGGTATAGCATTGGGCTTTGGGGGCTTCTTAAAGCGCAAACAAAAAGCTGCTGAAAAAAAATCATAACGCTTAGTGAATCTAGTTTGGCGATTATCTTAACTGCCCCTTAATCAAATCCATTGAGGGGCTTTTTTTGAATTTGCATACACAGGACGAAGAACACTAATGTTCAAAAACATTCTGATAAAACTCTAAATCTAGGGAAACAAAAACGGGAAGACATCCAAAACATCGTTGGGCTAACTCAAAGCGTTCTTCACGGATTAACATTGCAGTTAATTTCTCTTTTAAGGGCAATAAATAACGAACATCGTTAGCGGCATAGCTGAGTTGGGCTATCGATAAATTTTCTGCATTTCCCCAATCGGAACTTTGGGAAGTTTTATCTAATTCGACTTGCTGTAATTCCTGAACTAAACTTTTTAAACCATGACTAGAAGAGTAGGTTCGGGCTAATTTACTAGCGATTTTAGTGCAGAAAATAGGATGGGTTTTGATGCCAAAGGTATGTTTGAGTTGGGCAACGTCAAACCGTGCAAAGTGAAAAACTTTTTCGGTTTTATGACTTTCCATTAGTGTGGTGAGATTAGGGGCAGAGGTTTGTCCTTTGCTAATACGAATCGCCGCGACAAAGCCGTTGTGGTCACAAATTTGGATCAAACAAAGCCGATCGCGTTGGGGAACCAGACCCATTGTTTCCGTATCAACAGCGATCGCGGGGGCGGCCAAAAAGTTCGCCAGTAAATCATCGGGGAGATCCTGCTCACAAACTTGAAAATTTGCCAGAGTAGCCATAGGAGAAAAAAGAGAGAAGAGAGAAAACAAAAAAACGAATTTGAAAGTAATTCAATTAAGATCGAAAAATGACAAGATTAACAAAGCTCACAGATTGATTTGCATCTATCCTCTCATCTAAATCTAGGCTGAAAGAACTAATTGGAAGGACGAAATTTGTCGAGAGTCGCAGGTTTTTTACTCGGTTTAGGGGTAACAACTGTTGGAGTGGTCGTAGGAGGTATAGTTACTTCAGGCTCTTGAATCGCAGGAACAGAAGTTGGTGGAACCATATCGGGAGTGTCAACCGATGTAGAAGGGACGATAACATCGGGAGTTTGAATCGATGAAGAGGGTGTCGGCAACGTTGTATCAGGGGGGGGAACAGAAGGAGGTGTTGTAGAGGGAATAACTTCTGGGACGGATGGAGTGGGGATTGTTTCAGGATCAGGAGTCGTAGAAGGGATCTCGGCGGGAAGGGTTGCAGGCATTTCGGGCTGAACATTGCTGGGATTTAAAACATCTGCCTGTTTACCACTGAAATAAAAATGTCCTAATACTTTGTTGTTAAAGGTTCGTTTGGTGAATTGCCACCCAGGTTTAAGAATAATTTTCATAAAACCCGCTTGTAATCCCTGGGTACTCCCCAAAATTAATTCGGGAGCTTTGCCCGTGCGAGAAGTGCCAACCAGTACTAATTCATTGCCCCTTGGCACAATCCGCAATAGATATTCTAAACCGTAATCTTGTCCGTCTAGTCGAATCGAATAGCCGTTACTATCGGTGGAACGACGACATATTCCTGTAAAATCGTAGTTGAGCAGTAGGGGATCAACCATAACAGGCATTGACCCACTTTCAGCCCAGCATTGTTTCTTGTTGGGGATTTGTTCAATTACCAGTAAGTCATATTTTCGATCGCCGTAGGGTCTTGCGATCGCGATCACTTGGGTTTGGTCAATCAGTGTTTCAGTAAATTGGGCGGCATTTGCGGGAAGCGTTAGGGGAATGCTGGTTAATATCAAAGACGCGATCGCAGCAAATTTACCCGAAAAATTAATTTTCATAAGAATATGTTCAAAATCCACAAAACTAAATCGAGGTTTGAGTAATAACATCAAAAGCCTTTTAGAAGTCTAATGGTAGCATGACGGACTGATGAATTAGCGGGTTCCATCATGGTAAAAACTGCCATCATTTATCTTGACCTGATCCTATTTAGGAAAATAATGACCTACAAAAAATCAAACTACTGTAGAGATGGAATGCCCTATCCCAATCACTTTCTTCTCTCCTAAGAAAATAAGTATGGGGATCAATTAATTTTAATAATTCTTTAAAATCTATCGCATTTTCTGCAAAGGGATTAAATTCAGTCCAACTCGGTTTGTCTAACATTTTTTCCTTAAAAGCATTCATCAAATAATTCCATTGCTCATTACTGGTAATTTCTCGTTGGCCATGAGAAGAACTCATGCTAATTCCCTCGTCAAATTCATAAACGCGATCGCATAGACGAATAATCATTTGACGATCAGGTAAATGAAGGTCACAAATACGGGCATAATCTTGAATTTTAGTTTTGCGTTCCATCTTTCCCCTGGCGTTGGCTTCGAGACATTCTTCAAAAATAGGAAGCAGTCCTTCTACCCGTTGGGAAACCTCAGACCAGGAAAAACTAAAAATGGCATCCTCGTCTTTGTTAAGTCGATAAACAATGGTAGGATTCGGTGTAATTTCACTAAAATAAAAGACAGGTTTAGTGGTCAAATCTAAAAGCTGGCTAACGGGAACACAAAAACAAGGAATATTGACCGCTTGCAATTTTTCCACATAAAATCTTAATTCTTGAATATCTCCTGTCCGATATAATCGCCAGGAACGACTAGGCAATTGTAAGCGCGCAGTATAGGGGTCGGTTTGCATGATTTTGGCAAAGTTCACCGCCGCCGTTTGTTTTAATTCGGGCGGAATGGACTCTAGGATGAAAATGCCTAATTCTTGATGGGAAGCGGTGGTTTTAATTCTTTCTAAGGCGAGTTTTTGCGCTGTTTGCTCCTGTTTTATTTGTTCTTCTAGCTGTTTGTCTAACCGCTCCAATCCCTGTCTCAATTTGGCAATTAACTTGGGATTATTCACTAACGGAATCAGTTGTCGGTAACCATCCTGGGCGATCACCCAATCCCCCCTCGCTTCAGCTAATCGCGCCTCGTAGTAATCCACCCAGGGATTATCCAACTGATCAACCTTGAAACTTTGCAAAAGTTGGTCTGCGGTCTCGAACTGTTCAGCTTTAATCGCGTCGGAAATCGCTTCTAACATGGCAATGGCACAGATTATGGGGAAGAATAGGCTTCTGCCACCGCCGCGACTAGGGCTAGGGCAACGGTTGGGGCGGTAATGGCTCTTAGAATTCTGTTTCCCAAGGAAACGGGAGTTAATCCTGCCGCGATCGCCTGTTCAATTTCGGCATCAGTCCAACCGCCTTCGGGGCCAGTGGCAATCAGCAGAGTTTCAGGTAAAGGCGTTGACAAATAGGACAGAAAAGAAGGGCTATTCCTACGAGTAACACAAATATACCCGATTTGTCCCGAATCTTTAAGCTTTATTAATGCTTCTGCAAAAGTCAGGGTCGGTGAGATAGTCGGAACCCGTTGACGTTCGGATTGTTCCGCCGCTTCCTGGGCGATTCGTTGCCATCTCTCTAATTTCTGGGGACTAGGTTTAAGTAAGGTGCGATCGCTGATCACAGGCATAAAGTGACTCACTCCCAATTCGGTACAGGGGCGAATAATTTCTTCAAAACCACTTCCCTTGGGTAAAGCGACCAATAAGGTGACCTGGGTTGATAATTCTCCCGATTCCGTCAATAAATTGAGCAAACTCGCTTGATCTTGATCCAATTGGGCCAGCCAGGTCTGACCATTCCCGTCCATCGCCACAAAGCGATCACCATCTTCAAAACGAAGAACTCGCTTGAGGTAATGACACTGATCGGTCGTCAACTGAATTCGACCATTGCTTAACTGTTCGGGGGAAACGACTAATCGGTAAACCAAAATAACACCAAAGAGCTAGAAAAACCTATAATAGATCTTCCTAGCTAACTCTGGATGATTTTTTTAATACCCCCAAGGGAATTCGAATCCCTGTCGCCTCCGTGAAAGGGAGGTGTCCTAGGCCTCTAGACGATGGGGGCAGATTGTTGCCTGCTTTGTTTTTCAGACCTTTATTACTATAACGAGAAGTCTTTTAAAAGTCAATAGTCTTTTTGAAGATAATTTTGCGATCGCGCATAAAAGATTCATTTCGCCCCAGATTGACCTGCTGATTTTACTCAAATACGCTTGTTTATTGGATTTTTGCGGGAATTAAAGTTCTTTGCGAGAAAAATAAATCCTGCGTGTGAGCCAGCAAGGTTTTCATCCTCAACTAGGCGAAATCTTAACCTCAAAGTTAAAGGCAGAAGTAGTGGCTATAGTCAAAACGGTGTTAGAAAGTGCCTTGAAGGAAAAAGTGACAGAATTTCTCAAAACAAAAGAAAAAGAGACGTATCGCTCTGGGTTACTTTAGTTGAATTCGATAAATGAGCGATCGCTTTTTTCGCAAAGTCTTGTAATAAATTTAAGCGTTGAGTTTGGGCAAAAACCTGTTGTAATATCTGTCCAAGTCTCTCTACATTTAATCCTTCTTTTGTTTGTATACTAACTTCTTGAGCTTGGAAATATTCTACTAAACTCAATCCTGCAACACGAGTTAAATAGGCCGCGCTCATTCCCTGAATAGCTCCTCCTGCGAGATAAGTCACGGCATTAGTTTTGAGTAAACTGCCTAAACTTTGAGTCGTTAATTCTACTAAACCCAATTTCACAATTAATTCTCCTAATTCCTTAGCAATAGTTTGGGCTTGAGTAAAAGAAAATTTTTGTTGATAAATACCGCTCAAATCTAGAACCATCTGACCATTAATCGCCGCCGTTGCTAACAGGTCTAAACTCGCGACA
>QBMS01000018.1:0-1334 GCA_003249095.1 Snowella sp. | reverse complement strand
ACCCCGTCCCCGCCGATAGCCATTGATATTGTTCTATCACGGGTAAGGCGCGATCGCGTCTAGCTTGATTTAACTGATGTTTAGCCGTTTGTTTAATTTGTTGAGCTTGTCGCCAAATTGTTCCTAAAATTAAGTTTTCTTTTTCTTGATTAACGAGAGCTAATAAATATTGATTTAAGGGTTCCAAATTAACCTTAGTTTCTTCTAAATACTCCTCAATCGTCCCATCCTCTTTATGTTTTCTGACCTTTAAGGGTTTTGGAGCAACGGAAATCGGAAATACACTAGACTCATCTAGAATACTACCGACTTGTTGCTGTACTTTTTGAAAAATTTCTACCCTTTCTTCGGGTAAATATTGATCCTGTTTATTAAAGAGCAATAGAAGACGATGGTGGGCATTATTTAAACTTGTTAGAAATTCCCATTCTGAATTCGTAAGATCGCCTGTGATTAAGAATAAAGTAATATCAAAATCTTTGAGATCTGCAATGGATTTTTCTCTATTTTCTGCGACTAATAAAGGCTCCGTTTCTCGCCAACTTAAGCTTTCTTCAGGAAACTTTTGGGTTAATAAATTTGAGAGAGTACTTTTTCCCGTTCCTTTTCCGCCTGCTATACCAATTTGTAGCGTTTGACGGTCAAATTCTTTGGATAATAATGCCAATCCTTGATTAAGCTTCGTTATATCTTGCTCAGGAACTTCTGCGGCCAAATGCTCTACCATAACTTGAGAATCGGCGATCGCGTTTTCAACCGTTTCCCGTGTGAGAGGAACAACAGGCGAAACCATCACGTTCGGCGATCGGCGTTTCCACTTCCAAGCAATAAATCCCAGGCCTGCTGTTCCCCAAAAAAGCCATTGACTGGCATCTAAGATTTGGGCATGAAAACTCTGCCATCCTAACAACAATAGAGAAAGCCCAATTCCCCCGACTAACAAGGGTTTACGCCCTAGAAATGCCATTTTCCTATTCTCCCCAGCAATGATTAGCTTTTTTGACCGACTAAATGCTACCGTATCGAGTTCCAGTGTTGATCAGTCTTTTAATTTATCTTTAATTATGCTACCCCAGAGCGGCTACATTCTGGCGATCGCACGGTAAGAGAATCAGAAAATAAAGAATCCTATTTTGTGGGATAGCATTCTGTTCGTCTATTATCAGTAGAGAAAATTCACGTTATCCAAAAATTTGAATATTTTTCGTAAAAAGTTATCTAAAGTGAAATCATTACCAAAATATCCAGTAAAATTATTAATAGGCTTTTATTTTAAAATGGCACTGGTTCAGTCTAATTATTAGAATGAAATCCTTACAAGACAAGGACTTAAC
>QBMS01000189.1 GCA_003249095.1 Snowella sp. | reverse complement strand
TGATTGGTTCCAACATTGTGGTCTCTACTTTGAGCCTTTGAGATAGCTTTTTCGTGGTGTGTTTGATCGGAAATTGCTGTAATGAGTTTTTAGGTGAATAATAATTTAAAAAGTTGGGTTGCCTTTTGTTAACTCAACCTACAGATCGGCGATCACTGCGTAAAATTGATTTCGAGATCGTCGTCTTAACGCTCGTCAAAAAGCGATCTCACTATATCAAGACAGCGATCGCACTTCAGTGTGTGCGATGGTTGCAATTATTCATCCTTGTTCCAGCGGTACTGCTGTACCCACGCAAGAACATCTTCCGCGTTCGCGACAGAAATCTCGTCAGGCTTGAGGTCTGCAAATTTTTTTGCATCTGGGGTATAGGTGCTGCTTGTGATAGCAACGCATCCGTCCAAGTTATGAGCCTTGGCGACACCATAAATTTCACGAACCGTTGCTACAGGAAGCGAGCGTCGCTTCTTTCCCGCTTTGGGCTTGTCAGGATGTTTGCATTGTACGCAAACGATTATCGGATCGCTTTCATCGGTATCGATTCTGAGGAAATCAATGCCATCGTCTTTGCTGCCACGGTAAAGATCTACGTCGAATCCCTTACGCGCAAATAGTTCTGCCATGAGTGCCTCGAAATTATCTTTGCTAAGATCTTCTAGAGCATCTGGGTTTTCGGCGATCGAGTCGATGATTGATTGGCTGATAAATGACTTTACGGGAATGCGCCCCTCTTCGGACTCGCGATGACGTTTGGAATACATGACACCAAACCCAATGCCTGTAAATGGCATGTGGAAGTCTAGCGGATTCACGTCTAGCGGCTTGTCAAATTCCTCCAGCCATGAATACTCCTCAAATTCCTCGAATCGAACACGACCCCAGCACAGTCGATGTTCGGACTCAACGATGCTTTGATCGGCTGGCAAGTAGAGGGTATTGTCCTGCAAACAATACCGTAGTTTGCTTTGCATCGCTTTCCGCGTATCGTCGACGTTCAGTTTGCCCACCCATCCTAGACGTTTCAGTTCCGTCGTCGTCTCGTCGTAGATGAGTCGAACAGCACCCATTGTTTATAGATCCTCAATTGCTAACTATGAATTATACGTAAACTATCCATGATATTACCCCAAATACTGATTTTATTAAGAAACTTTCCATATATTGCCCCCAAATAGCACGATTGCAAAATAAAAAGTGCGTTATTACAGATTTGCTTACTCTTTTATGAACTCTCTATCTTTGCGATTGAGTAGGAATCACAAGACGGTTAAAGTCTCTTATAGAAATGATGATGGTATCTAGGATTTTTTGAGCTTCTGTAAAGTCCTTATCTCCTGTAATTAAAAAGTTAGCCGATTCCGCGATCGCACAGGCTAAAAACTTAGCATCTTTTTGATCACGCGGGAAATCAAGTTCTATCTCCACATCAATATGGACAGTTCTTAAATCAAAGAGCATCAGCCATTTTTCAATAATATCTGGTGGTAACTTAAATTTTGGACGATGAATAACTGCTTTGTATTCTGTCAAAATATCTGATGAAACTAGCCACTCAGATTCGTTCTGTTCAGCAATAAACAAAATTACTTGCTCAGGGGTGCGGTTTTTGAGAATAGCAGAAATGATGATGTTTGTATCAATAACAACTTTCATAAACCTTGCCGATAGGCTTCAATTTCCGCACTAATTTCATCCTCAGAAATAGCTTGTGGCTGGGGTAAAGCTTGAGTATCTTTGAACAGTTTTCGTAAATCAAAGGGTAACGGTGATTTTTTGTCACTTGCTTTAAGAACAATAACTCTAACTTCCTGTCCCTCAAATTGAGTTTTGATAGAATCAGGAATTTGAATTGTACCATTAGCAACAATTGTTTTAAACTCTTCAGCCAGCATAATTTTTTTCTATTAAATTTCGGATAAGGTTTTAACAAATTATGATTTACTAATAGCAAGTAACTCTTCACGAAAAATACGACGTAAATCACCTTCTGTTAAAGATACCTCAGAATCTCTCTGAATATGTTCCTTTAAAACCTGATTAATTAACGTTTGATAACCAATTCCAGCCGCCTCTGCTTGTTCTCGAAAACGATCCAAAATTTCATTATCTAAATACATCGTAATACGAGTTTTACCCTGGGAAGGGATAATTGCCCCGCGTTTACCTTTAGAAAAATCATATTCCTGTCTCATAGGTTTTTATCTCCTGACGAGTTGCGCGACGTGCAGAAATTAATCGAATTACCTCATCACGCATTGTATAAATAACGACTAATAATAACCCTGAATTTCCTACTCCTAAAGCAACAAAGCGATCTTCATTAATTGAGTCGGGATCAATATCGTGAATTGCTAAGGGATCAAAAAACACCAATTCAGCATCCGCAAAAGAAATACCGTGTTTTTGCCGATTTGTTTGTGCTTTTCTCGGATCATATTCAAACGCCATGCACATATTATACATACAACACTGTCTGAAGTCACGAATGAATATTTCGCAAACCAAGATCGCTGACTGAGCAGATGAAACAGGGAAAACCCCACTTGCTTATTGGGAAAACCCCATCCCCTCCCTGTAAAATTCACCCCTACAATAGGAGTTGTAGTCACTTATACGAAAATCCTATGCAACCCACCAATCCCAACCAATTCACCGAAAAAGCTTGGGAAGCCCTTGTACAGACTCCCGACATTGCGAAACAACATAAACAACAACAAATTGAAAGCGAACATCTCCTCAAAGCCCTATTAGAACAAGAGGGGCTGGCTATTAGTATCCTTAACAAAGCCAATGTCAGTGTTCCCAAATTCCGCGATCGCGTAGAAGCATTTATTAACAGTCAACCCAAAATCGCGAATCCAAGCGAATCGATTTATTTAGGCCGTAGTTTAGACACGCTATTAGACCGAGCCGAAGCTTTTCGTAAAGAGTTTAAAGATGATTTTATTTCCATTGAACACCTCATTTTAGCCTATGCTAAAGATGACCATTTTGGAAAAAATTTATTTCAAGAATTTGGACTCACAGAAATTCAATTAAAAAATATTATTACACAAGTAAGAGGTAGTCAAAAAGTGACTGATCAAAATCCAGAAGGTAAGTATGAATCCCTTGAAAAATATGGGCGGGATTTAACCCAAATGGCCCGTGAAGGAAAGGTTGATCCTGTGATTGGGCGGGATGATGAAATTCGTCGTACTATTCAAATTTTGTCTCGTCGTACCAAAAATAATCCCGTTTTAATTGGAGAACCTGGAGTCGGTAAAACTGCCATTGTGGAAGGTTTAGCCCAACGAATTATTAATCGTGATGTCCCCGATTCTTTACGCGATCGCAAATTAATTGCTTTAGATATGGGAGCTTTAATTGCGGGGGCAAAATATCGCGGTGAATTTGAAGAAAGACTCAAAGCAGTCCTCAAAGAAGTTACCGAAAGTCAAGGTAATATTATCCTTTTTATTGATGAAATTCATACCGTTGTGGGAGCAGGTGCGGCCCAAGGTTCGATGGATGCAGGTAATTTATTAAAACCCATGTTAGCGCGGGGAGAATTGCATTGTATTGGTGCAACAACCTTGGATGAATATCGCAAATATATCGAAAAAGATGCGGCCCTAGAACGGCGTTTTCAATCAGTTTTAGTGGATGAACCCAATGTGATTGATACTATCTCGATCCTGCGGGGTTTGAAGGAACGCTATGAAGTTCATCACGGGGTTAAAATTGCCGATAGTGCCTTAGTGGCCGCCGCCGTTTTATCTAATCGGTATATCAGCGATCGCTTCTTGCCCGATAAAGCTATTGATTTAGTCGATGAATCTGCCGCTAAATTAAAGATGGAAATCACCTCTAAACCAGAGGAATTAGATGAAGTTGATCGTAAAGTTCTCCAGTTAGAAATGGAGCGTTTATCTCTGCAAAAAGATAATGATGTGGCTTCCCAGGAACGCCTCCAAAAAATTGAACAGGAACTAGCGAATCTCAAGGAAGAACAGTCAAAATTGAATGGACAATGGCAATCGGAAAAAGAGGTCATTGATCAAATTCGTACTGTCAAAGAAAAAATCGATCAAGTCAATCTAGAAATTCAACAAGCCGAACGGGATTATGACCTAAATAAAGCAGCAGAATTACGCTATGGAACTTTAACAGATCTCCAACGAAAAGTTAAGGAATTTGAAACTCAATTAACGGATAAACAAACCTCTGGAAAATCTCTTTTACGGGAAGAAGTTGTCGAATCCGATATTGCGGAAATTATTGCTAAATGGACGGGAATTCCCATCAGTAAATTAGTGGAATCTGAGAAAGAAAAACTCCTCAATTTAGAGGATGAATTGCACGATCGCGTGATTGGCCAAGAAGAGGCGGTTACTGCTGTTGCTGAAGCCATCCAACGATCGCGGGCGGGCTTATCCGATCCTAATCGTCCGACAGCAAGTTTTATTTTCCTGGGGCCAACGGGGGTCGGGAAAACGGAATTAGCCAAGGCTTTAGCCCAAAATCTCTTTGATACGGAAGAGGCGATCGTCCGCATTGATATGTCCGAATACATGGAAAAACATACCGTTTCCCGCTTAATGGGTGCGCCTCCAGGATACGTGGGCTATGAAGAAGGGGGGCAATTAACGGAAGCGATTCGTCGTCGTCCCTATTCGGTTATTCTCTTTGATGAAATTGAAAAGGCTCACGGAGATGTCTTTAATGTGATGTTACAAATCCTCGATGATGGGCGTTTAACGGATGCCCAGGGTCATGTGGTGGATTTCAAAAATACCATTATTATTATGACCAGTAATTTGGGTTCCCAATATATTTTAGATCTAGCAGGGGATGATTCTAAATATGAAGAAATGCGATCGCGAGTCATGGAGGTAATGCAGGCAAATTTCCGTCCTGAATTTCTCAATCGTGTGGATGAAACGATTATTTTTCATGGCTTACAAAAAACGCAATTACGGGAGATTGTTAAAATTCAAGTTCAACGTTTGGAATCTCGTTTAACGGAACAAAAGTTATCCCTAAAATTATCGGAAAGTGCCTTGGATTTCCTCGCAGAAATTGGTTATGATCCTGTCTATGGTGCGCGGCCTTTAAAACGGGCGATTCAACGGTATCTTGAAACCGCGATCGCGAAATCGATTTTACGCGGGCAATATAAACAGGGCGACACAATTTTTGTGGATGTTGAAGCTGAACGTTTAAGTTTCAAGCATCTTTCTAATGAGTTACTGACTGCTTAAATTTTTGCAGGGGCTTAATACCATAAGCCCTTTTTATTTATCCTTCAAGTTGACTAAAAATTAAGCAGCGATCGCCTTTTTTAATCATAAATAACAAAACTGCGATCGCTTTTATAAACTTTATTGTCTGTGTTAACCAATTCTAGTAGTGGGATGTTGGGTTTCCTGTTGTCAACGAAAGGAGGGGCGATCGCACTGCGACTATTTCATCAGAATTAGCGTTTTAGTCAAACAATTTGTTCAGGGGATGGCTTTGGCTTGCATTCCTCTGGGGTGGGGAGGTCGTGGAGATGGTAGAAATAATAGGATTTGGGCTGGGTAGTCACGTATCTTCCCAGGTAGCCAGTAAGAGGGGAAGAGAGTTCGATGAGAATGGTGAGTAGTTCGGAACGGTTAAGAGGAGGTTGCCTGTAGAGTGCATAGCCCGCTTCGATCGCCTCTAGGGAAATATATTTTTTACAACTACGGTTTTGGAGGTATTTAACCAGTCTTACGATAAAGACACGGGTAACGATACTCTGGCGCACCTGCTGGAGATACGGAGCGATTTTTTCTTCGGCGTTGCCTGCTACGAGATATTTTTTCAGTTCCCACACATTACAGCAATTTCCGATCAAACACACTACGAAAAAGCTATCTCAAAGGCTCAAAGTAGAGACCACAATGTTGGAACCAATCA
>QBMS01000188.1 GCA_003249095.1 Snowella sp. | reverse complement strand
TTTAATCGTTAAATCTCTGATTAGCATTTTTTAAAAGACCCTTACAGAAAGAATAAAAATGTTCAATCTGATGTGTTAACTTAATTTATAAAATGACAATAGCCATCATTACTGATTATCCTAACCCAAAATTCTCCCTTTAGTCGATAAATCCGCAATTTTCCTCACCACCATCCTCAAATCTAAACCAAATCAACCGAAAAAAATCTCTCCTTAACGAGTAAAGAGAGAATAAATCTTTAGATATATTTGTAGGGACATAATATATTATGTCCTCAATAGAATGTCCTCGTAGCGAGAAAATTAAACGGCAACAGCTTGTTTAGCAGTCGAGCTTAATTCACCTTTGGCATACTTAGCCGCATAATCATCTAAGGTTAATTGTTTGATTTTGCTGGCGTTACCTGCTGTCCAGAATTGTTGATAACGTTCCGCACAAACCTGCTGCATATATTTGATAGAAGGTTTGAGGAAGTGACGGGGATCAAAGTTAGAAGGATCTTTCGCAGCCGCTTCACGGAACGCCGCCGTAATCGCTAAACGGTTGTCGGTGTCGATATTGACCTTACGAACCCCATTTTTAATCCCTTCTTGAATTTCTTCAACGGGTACACCATAGGTTTCAGGAATCTTACCGCCGTATTGGTTGATCATATCAATCCACTCTTGGGGAACGGAAGAAGAACCGTGCATCACCAAGTGGGTGTTGGGCAGAAGTTGGTGAATTTCTTTGATGCGGCTGATAGCCAACACTTCACCTGTGGGTTTTTGGGTGAATTTGTAAGCACCGTGACTGGTTCCGATCGCAACCGCGAGGGCATCAACTTGAGTTTTGGTAACAAATTCAACCGCTTCTTCGGGATCGGTCAACAGTTGGGAATGATCCAGTTTTCCTTCAAAACCGTGACCATCTTCTGCTTCACCTTGACCCGTTTCGAGGGAACCTAAACAACCCAATTCACCTTCGACACTTGCGCCAACCGCGTGGGCAACCTTCACAACTTCTGCCGTAACGCTCACGTTGTAGTCAAAGCTGGCAGGAGTTTTTGCATCGGCTTCGAGGGAACCATCCATCATTACACTGGTAAAGCCATTACGGATTGCAGAGTAACAGGTTGCAGGGCTATTGCCGTGATCCTGGTGCATGGCAATGGGGATATGGGGGTAGGTTTCTGCCGCACCAAGGATCAGATGGCGGAGGAAATTTTCACCAGCATAGCTCCGCGCCCCACGGGAAGCTTGTAAGATAACGGGGCTGTCGGTTGCATGAGCCGCCTGCATGATCGCAATGATTTGCTCTAGGTTATTGACGTTGAATGCGGGAATCCCGTAATTATGCTCGGCCGCGTGGTCTAACAATAGCCGCATGGGTACAAGAGCCATAAAAGTCCTCCTAAGTTATTCCTTAAATTGTTAGTGGATAATTAACAAACTTAATGTTGCATTATGTGTTTAATCTTAAGATAGTTTTAACATTTTTTGACATTTTCTATATTGAAAGTCTAGGAAAACTTTTTCCCTCCTTTTTTTAGGGATTTGGCGGTTGCGGAGCCGCCCCAGGAGGTAGGGTTTGTCCTGTTGGTGCCGTTTGAGTCGGACTGGCCTGGGGTTTGGGTTCGGGTTTTTTAACTTCGGGAATAGGCAGAAAATAAACCATCAAAGTGGCGATCGCGATACCGACGAGGCCCATTGTGGCAGGAATAGCTCGTTGAACAACGGGTTCATCGGGTTGACGATAACGACGGGAAACGGGTTGAAGCTTAATGGAAAAGTCGGGGAGAGCCTGACTATCGGCGATGAATTGATCAACGGCTTCTACCAAATCAAAAAATTGTACCGTTGTGAGATCTAAAGAAACAGGTTCCGTTTGAGGTTCCGCCGCAGAGTACCATGTCAACCGATGCAAAAATCCATTGTCTAATGGGGTCAATTCGACGCGATCGCCCTCTTGCCCCGATTCCCTGGGATGGTGTACCCCACTCAAACACTCTTGAGCATAGGCATTCACCGCCTTCACTAAACTTTCTAAAAAAGCCCGTCCCCCTTCTAATTTTTGATTAATTGTCGCGAAATAACATTCCACATTCACCACAATGGAAAGATTATTATCTAGGGGATTATTCATATCGCTCAATCCCTCTAAAACAAGCGTGCAATTGGGCAGACTATATTGACGACGAATATTCATGCGACCTCTCCATCAAACAAACTAATCCAAAAACGTTGCATTCCCGTTGTTCCCGTACAAAATAACAATTGCTTTAATAACGACAACGCAAATTCATCCAAAGCTTCTTCCGACTCAAGATAAATAGAAACCTTAGCGCGGCGCACATTCATCCGACTCCGAAAATGGGAACGGAATTGGTCTAAATACTCAGACAACAAAAAATGATTAGCGACAGGCAAGCCTTTTTCCCGCATTTGTTGTTCTGCTAACAACAGTTGACGAATTTTCACCGTTAGTTGTTTGGCCCGATGGCTGGCTAAGATCACTAAAGCTTTAGCCTGTTCTAGGGTTAAGGGGACTCGATTATAGGAACGTCGCCAGGGATTGGTAGAGCGTAATCGCCAAAGCGTCAATCGATGGTTAATAATCGTTTGTAAATCAAGCTGCTCGACGGTGGCCAACATCTGTTCCGAGCCGCCTAGTTCCAACGCTTCGATCGCCAAGAGCAATAAATCAAGTTGTTGTTGGATGCGGGCCGCACAACGCTCCCCTGAAATAGGAAAATCAGGTAAGGTTTTTAAAATAATCGGTTGGGACTCAACGGGAGCAGGGGAATCGGGCATTTTCGCTAGGGTAGAACTCATCTAAAAGGATTACCTTCCGTGACCAAACACATTTTGCGATCAATCCTCCCTGCCGCTCTTATATAAGGGGGATGTCCGTAGGACGGGAGGATCATCTTATAAATTTTAAGACCCATCTACATTAGGGGTCTGTTTTATTATCCTGGATTCAGTGGAGTACAGAGAATCGACTTTTCATCTTACCACTAGTCGTCCGAAATCCTGACTTGGGACAAATGATCAATGGGCCAGGGGACAGATTTAGTGGCTAGGTGACCGAAATCAAACCTACAGCATTAAATCATTACTTTTTGCCGACGACTCAGAAATTAAATCAACTTAAGTCATTAACCAACCCAAAAGCTCATCAATAATGATGATGGCAAAATGACTCGCCTTCATCTCCAAATCAACTTTTTTCAAGATCCACCATCTTATAGGTAAACATCTTTTAAAACAGTATTACTCAAAATCGTCTGCTGTAGATTAGTTCCCCGAAGATTTGCCCCTGTGAGATTTGCTCCCGTCAGATCTGCCTGACTTAAATTAGCTCCTCGTAGATTGGCCCCTCGTAAATTCGCGCCCCGCAGATTGGCCCCTCGTAAATTTGCCCAGCGTAAATCGACGCGATCGCCTTCTATTTGACTCAAATTCGCTTCTAAACAATAGGCTTTATGGAAATGGGCCTTAATTAAAATTGCCTGGGATAAATTAGCCCGATAAAAATAGGCTCCCTGAGCTTCTGCTTCGGTAAATATAGCCTGACTTAAATCCGCTTCATTAAAATGGGCTTCTAATAAATCGGCTTCGGATAAATTACACCGCCGTAAAAGAGCGCGACTGAGATTTGCTCCTCTTAAAATGGCCTCCCGTAACGATGCCGCAATCAGATTAGCCTCCCTGAGATCGGCTTCTAACAAATTGGCTTGCCTGAGATCGGAGCCGATTAAATTGGCTCTTTGTAGATTGGCATAGGGAAAATTGGCTTGTTGGAGATTGCAATTGGTTAATTCTGCGTTTTCTAGATGACCATGACTGAACTGACTGCCCTGGAGATTGACCCCCGCCCTTTTAAAGGGAATCACTAGGGTTTCTTCTTTGCTCATCTCCAAAGGCAATGGGGCGATCGCTGACAGGTCATCTTTGCCATTGAGGATAAGGGAAGTGAGAGAATTCGTTGTTTCCCCTTGAACTTCCTGATGAGTAAGATAAGACCTCTTTGCCATTGAATACCCAATTCACTGATATATCCGCATCCCAAGACCCTATTATAGGTTTATTAGGGCGCGATCACACAGTGCCGCTTCGCGATCGCGATTCACCCGATATAAGAGTAAATTATTATGGCAATTATTCAATGGTATCCAGGGCATATTGCCAAAGCAGAAAAGAATTTAAAGGAACAACTTAAACGGGTAGATGTGGTTTTTGAAGTGATTGATGCCCGCATCCCCTTGGCTTCTCAGCATCCCCAGGTTCCCGAATGGATTGGAACCAAACCGCGTATTTTAGTCCTCAATCGGGTGGATATGATCCCCGAAAGTACGCTTCAACAATGGTTAAGTTGGTTTAAATCTAAGGGAGAAAATGCCTATTGTACTAACGCCAAAAAAGGGGACGGGGTAAAAGCGATCCAAAAAGCGGCTCAAACCTTCGGATTGGCGGTTAATGAAAAACGTCTGAGTCGAGGCTTGCAACCCAGACCCGTTCGAGCAGTGGTGATTGGTTTTCCGAATGTGGGTAAATCAGCACTGATTAACCGTTTATTAGGCAAAAAAGTGGTCGAAAGTGCGAGAAAAGCAGGGGTTACTCGCCAATTACGCTGGGTACGAATTTCCGACACGATTGAATTGCTAGATTCACCTGGAGTTATTCCGATCAAATTAGAAAATCAAGTAAATGCGGTTAAATTAGCGATTTGTGAAGATATTGGGGAAGCGAGTTATGATAATCAACTGATTACCATTGCTTTAATTGATCTACTGGTTAATCTCGGTTTTCCTGAAATTCTCCAATCCCGTTATCATCTCGATCCCCTGGATATGAGCGCGGAGGATTATTTATTCCAAGTTGGTGGCACAAAATATAAGGGCGATCGCGAAAGGGCGGCGGTACAAATTCTCAATGATTTTCGTAAAGGATTAATGGGGCCAATCCCTTTGGAGTTTCCGCCCGTTCCCCTTGAAGAAATGGAGATTTAATTTGGGCAATCGCACTTCGTTAAGATTCTGAGAAAAACTGCGATTGGGTTTCAAAAAATTAGTTATAGAGTTTAAATGAAACAATCAGTCTAAAAATTTTTATCTATGTGATCGGCGATCGCATTAGGACAGGTTAGAAAATTACACGGACTTACAATATTGAGAATTGTTATGCTATGATTATAGAATTTATTGTTACAATTATTTAGGGATTTATTCATAATGGAAACAATTAACATTGAAGTTTCTAGTAACGTTGCGGAAGCTTATCGTAATTTTGCTGTTAATCAACGTCAACAAATTGAAGGTTTAATTAATGGGCTATTAAGTCAATTAATACAGGAACGTTCCTTGGAAGAGATTATTGATGATATGCAGAAGCAAGCTATATCTAATGGTTTAACGGAAGAGATTTTAGCAGAAATTCTTAAAGATGAGTAAATTGCAATTTGTGATTGACACGAATGTGTTGGTAAGTAGTATTCTCATTAAAAAATCAAGTTCTGATTTTGTCTTAAAAAAAGTAAGAAGTTTAGGAACTCTTTTGTTTTCTGAAGCAACTTTTCAGGAATTACAGACAACTCTGAGCCGCTCTAAATTTGATAGATATGTCTCTTTGCAAGTTCGCTCTGAATTTATTTTTAGGCTGAGATTAGAGTCAGAATTAGTTGAGATTGTGGAAAGGATTGATCTTTGTCGAGATGAAAAGGATAATAAATTTCTGGAAGTAGCGATTAATGGTAAAGCAGACTATTTGATTACAGGAGATAATGATTTATTGGTTTTACGTCCTTTTCAAGATGTTAAAATTATGACTGTTACAGCAAATTTCGTTCAAACCCGCTATAAGTATGGTAACATGAAAAAAACTTAAAGAAATTAATGAGATATGGCAGCATATTCGCTAGATTTACGCCAAAGAATACTAACGGCATGGCAAAACCAAGAAAATACTCAAAGAGGTTTAGCAAAA
>QBMS01000187.1 GCA_003249095.1 Snowella sp. | reverse complement strand
GTTAAGTCCTTGTCTTGTAAGGATTTCATTCTAATAATTAGACTGAACCAGTGCCAAGAGCATTTAGCACAATTAAATCTTTTCTTGCCTAATTTTTGCAGGCGACTTTCTTAAATGCTGTACTCAAAACCGAGTGGCATAATGGGAACGTTAAAATTCTGATCGACACTAAACTTCTAATAAAATCTGCTGTCGTTTATCGACATTGTAACCATCGGTAGTTGATAGAAAAAGTGGAATTAGCATCGTCCAAATTCCAATTCCCGACTCATTACAGAAAAACTTGTGTGATCTTGTAAACTGTTGTAAAATTTCTATCGATCAATTTATCTCTACTGCGATCGCGGAAAAACTCTGAGCATAAAATATGAAGCAATTTTGACAAAAGTTCCTGATGTAGAACCAGAAGACCATGACAAGCTCCCCAACAATCAGCACTAAATTTATAAACTTAGATGTAGTTTGATCGCTGTATCCACCAATTCCATTAAAGACAAAGATAGGGAACCGACAACATCCCCGCGAATGCGTTGTTTAGCAATAGTTCTAATTTGTTGAGACTGTATTTTTGATGCTTTAGGCAAACCACTATCCGCAGGACATAAAGCCACTTCAAAGGGATAAACCTTAGTAACATTGGAAGTGATCGGCAGAATCGTAATGGTGGTAGCGACTCGATTATTGATGTCATTACTGACAATCAGCACAGGACGAAGTTTAGCAATTTCCGAACCAATGGTCGGATCAAGCGTCGCATAATAAATCTCACCACGTTTCATGACTTAAGCCATCCCCCACAGTAGTTTCCCAAGCTTGATCCGTTTCTAGCGATGCCTCTTGATAAGCTTGCTCTAATTCCCGTAATTGCAGAAGATGAAGAGCTTCGGAAATCACCTGAGAACGAGAAGGACAACCCGTTTCATTTTTATAGTGTTCAATAAATTTCACCATCTCTAAGGGTAAAGAAATTGAGAATTTTTGTGACTGCATAATCTGATTTAGTAGCAAAAAACCGTAATCAAATTCTAGCCTGAACGGTAGGTTATTTCGGTCGTACCCATTTTCCATTTACCAACGACTCGCGATCGGCATTCTCCAACCCGTCCCAAAAGCGCGATCCGTCACTTTTAGTCCAGGAGCCGCTTGTTTGCGTTTAAATTCCGCACGACTGACCAATTTACAGACCTTATTCACCGTTTCTGCCTCAAAACCTGCGGCAATAATTTGGTCGGCGGATTGGTGATGCTGAATTAATCTTTCTAAAATATCATCCAGAATTTCGTAACTCGGCAGGGAATCCTGATCCACTTGGCCAGGTTTGAGTTCCGCGCTAGGGGGTTTCGTTAAAACATTCGCAGGAATAATTTCAGCATCGCGGTTTAACCAATGACAGAGAGAAAAAACCCGCATTTTAGGCAAATCCGCAATCACCGCCAGCCCCCCATTCATATCGCCGTAGAGGGTGCAGTAACCTACCGACATTTCCGATTTATTGCCCGTTGACAACAGTAAATGCCCAAATTTATTCGCGATCGCCATCAACAAATTGCCGCGAATCCGAGACTGCAAATTTTCTTCCGCAACTCCCGACGGAGTATCTGCAAAAATGGGTTCTAATAGCTGATCATAGCTTTTCATTAATTCCCCAATGGGTAATTGATAGCTGTTTATTCCTAAATTTTTCACCAATTTTTCAGCATCAATAATCGAATGGTCAGAACTGTAGGGAGAAGGCATCAAAACCCCTAATACATTATTTGCCCCCACTGCCTCCGACGCGATCGCGGCGACTAAGGAAGAATCAATGCCCCCACTTAAGCCCAAAATTACCTGAGAAAAACCACATTTTCGGGCATAATCTTTAACCCCTAAAACTAAGGCTGAGTAAATTTCGGCTTCTTCCGTTTCGGGTAAGAAATTTATATTCCCTAACGATAAATTCTGTGTAGTTTCGTCAAATTCCAATATTAATAAATCCGTCACAAAGGATTTTGCTCGACCAATCACTTCTCCTGCTCGATTAACGGCAAAACTATTCCCATCAAAAATCAAATCATCATTCCCGCCCACTTGATTGGTATAAATTAGGGGAACTTGATAACGTTTGGCCGTATGGTCTGCCATTGATTCCCGTAATTGTTGCTTTCTAACAGTATAGGGAGAAGCCGATAAATTGAGGATTAACTGACTCCCTAAATTGACTAAATCCGCCACAGGATTCACTTGATAACGGCGCATTTGCCAAAAGGTTTCATCGTTCCAGAGGTCTTCACAGATAGTAACACCAATTTTAGTATTACCCATCGTAAAAACATGACTTTCTTTACCTGATTCAAAATAACGATCTTCATCAAAAACATCGTAATTGGGTAATAATCTTTTATGAAAAATAGTTTGAATTTTACCTTCTTTTAATAAAGCAATACTATTAAATAGAGATTTTTCTCCTGTAATTTTTGCTTGATCATTTATTTCTACTGTTCCCACTAATACCGTTAATTCTGACGGTAAATCCTTGGCTAATTGGCTTAATTCTCTAGACAATGATTCAATAAAACTGGGATTTAATAATAAATCTTTCGGAGGATAACCACAGAGGGATAATTCGGGAGTTAATAATAAATCTGCACCTTTTTCCTGTGCCATTTTAGCCGTTTGCAGAATAGCTTGGGCATTTTCTTTGATATCTCCAATGGTGGGGTTTAATTGGGCGATCGCGATTTTCATTGATTTTATCCTAATTAAAAATACTAAATAAATACTAAGGGCTTATCTTTAAACGGCGCAAAAGCCTTGGCATCAAACTGATATAAACTAGCAGGCCGTCCCGCACCCTTGGTAATTTTTAAGCCTGTATCTTTTAAAAAACCCAGTTTAAGAAGACGGGATCGAAAATTAGAATAATCAGAAAAATTTTCTCCAAAAACAATGGTATAAAGTTGGAATAAATCCGCTAAAGTAAAAACTTCAGGCAAAACATCAAAGGCGATGGGACTATATTCTAATTTATTGCGTAAACGCCGATAGCCATAATTTAAAATTTCCTGATGATCAAAAGCCAATGCGGGTAAATTTTGTAGCTCATGCCAAGCCGTCTGGTTTAAATCTCGAATAATTAAACCCGAATCTTCAAAACGGACTAAAGCAAAATAACTCACCGATAAATAGCGATCGCCGTAACTGGTGGGATCTTCCCTCGGATCTCGATGGGGGCCACCAAAGGTATAAAGCTGTTCTAAATAAAGATTATTCACTAATATTTTTTCAGCTAAAATTCGTTCTGCGGAAGCCTCTAGGGATTCACCTTCACGGACTAGGGTTCCAGGTAAACTCCAGTAATTTTCAAAAGGTTTTTCGGTGCGTTTAATTAATAACACTAAAAGACGATTTTGGCGGATATCCAAGGAGAAGATCACGTTATCGACACCGACTTTAAAATCCGCTAATTTTTTCGACTCTGATAAATTCTTCATGCTGATTTAAGACCCGTAGAGTTTTTGTTGATAAATATAGTCTTTAACGGGGGGAGTAATCACCGTTTTATCCTTATTGATGCGATAGGTTGTGGAAGATATTTCTGGGGCATTAATGTCTGCAATTTGATATTTTCCACCGAGTTCTTCTAGCTGTTTTAACTGTTGCGGATTAATCTGATAACCAGGACGGGGAACAATCAGGAGAATAACGGCTTGAAACAACTCTCGGACGCGGTACCAATGACAAATTTGTTCAACCAAATCTGACCCGATAACTAGGCTATATTCCGAATCCTCTCCCCAAATGGCTTTTGCTTTTTCTAGACTACTCAAACTACGGCGATCGCTTAATTGTTCATAGACCCGAACGTTATGAGCGGGATGACGCATTTCTCCAATCAGCAATTCCAGCATGGTCATACGGTGGGACAAAGGCGTTTGATTCTCCTTAAAGGGATTATCGGAAGCCCACACTGCCACCTGGTCGTAATGATCGGATAGCCATTGCAAAATGCTTTGATGGGCCGCCGTTGGAGGATCGGCACTCGTTCCAAATAGGGCAATTTTCATAGCGTTCCGAGAAAAGAAGTCAGGCAGAGTCTCAACTGTTTATAGTAAATCCTACCATAATTAAGCAGGAAATTATGAAGTTTTGTAAGGCGACTTCGAGGAAAATGCTGAATTTTTTGTGAGATGGGCCGATAAAAAGGGCTGGAATTGAGATAAAACGTAATGTTATGGGACAAAACTTTACTGGAAATGGCCAAAGGTGAATTTTTATCAAAAATATTCAATAATTATTACAGTTATCAGAAAGTGTCACCTGTTTCTAGATAATAAGAATAGACTTAGATAAAATAAAGGTAGGAGGTAAAGATTAAATTTTGCTCCTTTTGATTAAGACCTACTAAAAACAACCAATCGACTAAATTACAGTACATTATCCTCAAAAACTTACAGATTATTCAATAAAATTGCTAGGAGAGAAGTGTATATGAATATTAACAAAATGTTAGAAAATATGATGCAATATTTTACGGAAGCTTTTACGCGGATTTTTGGCCCTTCTACTGATGAATACCCTGAAGTTGGGGTTCAGCCCTTTGAAGGCGAGCCTAATGCCGTTAAACCCGATGAAGCTTAGGAATTCCTCGAAAGTCTCGTAGGGTGTTTGTATTGCATTGTCATGATTAGACTTGATTGGGTGGAGTTTTGGGTAACTCCACTTTTTTTATATTTAATAACTTGTACTCCTTAAAGTCTGCCTTCATCGGTTATGGAGAAAATATAATTATAAAACTCGTCTCCTGTTATTTTGTTGATGACAATCACATGACTTGTGTTTTTATCATAAATGACTCTTACTTGTCGATCTTCTCCTATAAATGTATTGCCAGAAGTTCTTTTTAGTGTCCCTTTAAATTTGAACTCAGCCTCTTTGATTGTAATGGCAATTTGATCACGGCTTTTCTTCGTCATGGTTGTTATCGGCGTTTGTGCCATGATCATGGGTGATGCTTTGAGAGTGTCAGCTTTAACGCTTGAAATAACTCCCCCAGTGGTTAATAAAAGGATACTAGCGGTAGCAAATGAAATGGATGCTTTTTGAATAATGTTCATATTGATGTTGTAAATTGAAAGATAGTGATGAATTATAAAATGCTGTTATGGCGATCTATTGAAAGATTATTATTACATAAACCCAGATCGCCTTTCTTTAGGTATGAGATTTAGCGTGAGTTATTTTTTACAGCGATCGCTGGAATTGTAAACAATGGTACTGAAACGACCATCAACAGTTCCCACTTCGACACAATAACCCGTTTTGTTTTCAACGTAATAGGCTGTTTTACCGCCATCCCAAGTAACCGTATTTTTATGGGTGTAGCCCCGTGATTCTAAGTCTCCTTGTGCTTGGCCAGCCCTTGCGCCTACTAGATCTTCTAGTTCGGGTGGAACGGTGCTATAGAGATTTTCAGGAGTTTTACCTTTTTTCTTGGCACTAGAACTAGAGCTAGAACTAGAAGAGTGCGTGCTGCTTTTGTTCGACTCTGAACAAATTCCATTGCTTCGGCCTGGGCCTGTGTAAGATACATCGGGTGTACCGTCAGGGTTAATCATGATTGAAATCGTCACGCCCGATCCTTTTGCTTCATAGTAATTTTGATTAAATACTTTGAGCTTGGCTTCTTTGCCATTAATATAAACAGGGCCTCCCTTATCTGCATGAACCTCAATTTTGCCAGGGCAAGTGTAGTTGAGCAAAGGAATAGCGGCAAGACTAGCAGTGGCGGTCATCGCAATTTGAGCAGCCGCAACAGTAAGAGTAGAGGAAGCAATCAGAATCTTGTTCATAGTTTTTCGGAAAGAGTTTTCAAAAGGATAACGTCGAGATTTGACTATGCAAATAAGACACAAGCAATATTACATTCATCAAAGCTCATGAGCAATTTAATAAGCCCAATATTTAAAGGCTACCTTCATCTGGCACTGGTTCAGTCTAATTATTAGAATGAAATCCTTACAAGACAAGGACTTAAC
>QBMS01000186.1 GCA_003249095.1 Snowella sp. | reverse complement strand
GTATTATACGTTTCTGAATATAGTGACTCACATTTTTGACAGATAAATATTTTTCTCTCTCCATTATTTTTCGTTTTGTAATGAGAATGAATTTTCACTTCCTCGCTGTGACAATGAGGACAGTCTCGTTTAAATAATTCTTTTTCTTTCCCATTGCAAAATATAGAATCATTAAACTCTTGGATTGGCTTTATCTTTTGGATTGACATACTCTCTCTCCTTTTTTTACCGATTTATTTATAGTATTATTACCCTTAACACCCCTGTAAAGTTATAACCATTACTTCCAAGCTTATATTTGCTTCTTTGTTTCTCTAATCCTTTGCCCAGTAATCCTTTCTGCCTTTAATCAGGCTGAACCATTGCCCGGATTGCCGAAGTATTAGAGATTTCTAAGCATTACATCGTGGATGTGAATTTGGGCGATTGGGGCGGATCTTCTCTGACCGATCGCACAATCAACCTACCCACAGACGGCATTGATCCCGATATTATTCCCTCTACCTACGTTCCAGGCAGAAATACGGTTTTTATCGCGATCGCCCTTTCCCTCGCCGAAGCCCAGGGAGCCTCCTCGATTTATTTAGGTATTAACGCCGTTGATTATTCGGGTTATCCCGATTGTCGTCCCGCATATCTCGAAGCTTATCAAAATCTAATTGCCCTATCCTCCAAGGTCGGCATAGAGGGGAATTCCATCCAATTAATCGCTCCTCTTGTTAGAAACAGCAAAATTGATATTGTTAGACAGGCGATCGCCTTAGGCGTTCCTATTAATGAAACCTGGTCTTGTTATCAAGGAGACATCGAACCCTGTGGAGTCTGTGATTCCTGTCGCTTACGAGATGAAGCCCTAATCGCCGCAGGTTATCCGGAACTTGCCACCGCAGTGGGTAGAAGACTCCATAAGTTACCCTAACTGCTCAACAATTTAATTTAGTGATATTCTGAAAATTAGATTTTTGTAGATTTAATAAACGAAACCCTATGTCCCACGCCACCGATATCAGAACCCTGGCCCGTTGGATGACAGCCGATTTTAGCAATCAAGCCCAAGCTTTTGAAAATCCGCCTTTTTATGCCCACATTCGCGTCTGCATTCGTCCCTTACCCCTGGCTCGTTTTCCTGAACCGACTTTATTTTTAGAACAAGCCTATGATTTTGCCTTAAATCAGCCCTATCGTTTGCGGGCATTACAATTAAAAATTGTGGATAATCATATTGAAATCGAAAACTATAAAATCAAGAATGCAGAAGCCTTTTATGGTGCATCCCGAAACCTAGAAATGTTAAATAAATTAACCATAGGTGAATTAGAACAAATGAACGGTTGTGACATGGTCGTTACCTGGACAGGCAATAGTTTCAAAGGAGAAGTTAAGCCAGGAAAAAATTGTATTATCGTCCGTGATGGCAAAGAAACCTATCTTGATAATAGTTTTGAGGTTGATGAACACAAATTAATGAGTTTAGACCGAGGTTATGATCCCCAAACCGATGAACTCGCTTGGGGTTCAATTGCGGGGCCTTTCCATTTTTTGCGTTGGTCAAACTTTTCCCATGAAGTAGAGTTTCATTAATCACTCATCCAAATCGGCTAAACCCGTCAAAATAACCGCAGGGCGATCGGGAAATTCGGCCCTCAATTCCAATTTTCCGCCCATTGCTTCCACATAACCACGCAGGGTTGAAAGTAACAAATCCGTGCGTTTTTCGAGTTTAGAAATACTATCTTGACGTATTCCTAACGATTTGGCCATTTGTTCCTGGGTTAATTGTCGTGCTTTGCGTAAATCTTGCAAAGTCATATATTCAGCCATCAACTCTTGAGTAAGTTGTTCAATCGCCTCTTGTTCTTCAATCGGTAATTTTGCAACAACCTCTTCAAAAGTAACGGCCATACTATTTTTTGTGAGCAACGTAATTAATAGTTGGACTAGTTTTTTGAAAATTAATATGGAGTTGAGTCCATATGACTTTCAATCCATGTTAAATATATTTCGGGAAAATGTCAACTTTTTATTTTGTTGACCGCGATCGCAGAAAAGACCCCGAAGAATAACGATAAAGGATAAAATAGTCAAAAAGTCTTTCTGTAAACAGGGGAATTAATCTAGTGCTATCCTCACTCATCGCTGACTATCGCATCATCTTTGAACGCGACCCGGCTGCTCGTAATGGGTTTGAGGTGCTGTTTTGTTATCCTGGTTTTCAGGCTCTGATGTTCCATCGGTTTTCCCATCGGTTATATCGTCTCGGCATACCGTTTATTCCCCGTTTTTTGTCCCATATTGCCCGATTTTTAACAGGCGTTGAAATCCATCCAGGGGCAGAAATTGGTCACAGTGTTTTCATTGATCACGGCATGGGAGTGGTGATCGGAGAAACCGCCATCATTGGAGATTACGCCCTAATTTATCAAGGTGTCACCCTCGGCGGAACGGGCAAAGAACATGGTAAACGTCACCCGACTTTGGGTGAAAATGTAGTGATTGGGGCAGGAGCAAAGGTTTTAGGCAATATTTCTTTGGGTGATAATGTGCGAGTGGGAGCGGGTTCAGTGGTTCTGAGGGATGTACCGTCAGATTGTACGGTGGTGGGCGTGCCAGGCAGAATGGTTCATCGTTCTGGGGTTAAAATCAATCCTTTGGAACATGGCAATTTACCCGACTCGGAAGCGACGGTGATTCGTTTATTGGTCGATCGCATTGAAACCTTAGAGAGCCAAATTGAAGAACTCAAAGAGTCGCGTTATCGCGATTTGGATTCCGTCTCAGAGGCTTTGTATCATTCCCTCAATCGTTCCTGTTCTGAAAGTATGGTGGTGACAACGGCGAATACCTGTCGTTTAGGCGATCGAGAAATTGAAGAATTTCTGGGTGGCACTTCGTAAATCTAAGAGTATTTTTTTATGATCAATGTGCTTATGACCGTGTTAGATCAACGTTTGATTGTATTATTACTTAAGATTATCTAAGATAGAGAAATTATGCTTTTTTCCGAAAAAACGCTTAATGATGCTAGATATTCAGAATTACAGTTAAAGGATTACTGCGAAATCAGATGGATAAAGAAATATTAAAAGAAGCCCTTCAAATTGATTATCGATTACGATCTACTTTTTTTTACAGAAAATTACATGAATTAGGCTTCAATAGCTTCTTAGCTGAAATTAAGAAATTAATAGAACTATCGGATAACTTTAGCTGGGAAGCCAGATCCAATTGGGGTATTTCTGAAACAGCTTGGAGTATCTTAGAACAAAGTAATATTCCTAAAATTGCCGTATTTTCTCATCCGAGAGTACTTCAAGAGCAACCTAAACTTTCTGCTTATTATCGAAGCGTTGCAGTTCTTCCACAGAAAGCTGCTAAAAAATTAGCCTTTTCAAGTGTTGATTCTGTAGAAGGGGGAAAGGGCAAACTCTCTCAAGATAAAGCCTTACTCCTTTGTCAAATTTACAATTCTTATTCCAGTCTCATTATTGAAAATACTAATGAGTATAGCCACACTGATATACAAGCATTAATGTATGCGTCGGCTGGCGCACAAATCAATGGATCTTGGTTAAATAAAATTGGAGAAGAAGCAGAATTATTGACAAGACGAATTCTTCTCCGACCTCTACTTGAAAAAAAGCAGATTGTTGCCGCAATTTTAAAAGATGGTTCTTCAAGATTAGATACTGAATATTTAGAAGATTTACTTGATAAAGTCAATTTACTATCAGGAGTACGTCTAAATAATCAAACGAGTATCCTTTTTTCTAGCGAACCAGATATATCATTGTTAAATTTTTCTGGCGAATTAGTAGCGATCATTGAAGTAAAAGGTGGAAAAGACACAGCTGGAGCTTTAGAGAGATATGGCGCAGCCAAAAAGAGTTTTGAAGAAGCCAGAAGAATTAACTCTAAGGTCATTACAATATTTCTTGCTAGTTGCATAACGGATGAAGTGTATCGAAGACTTAGCAATGATGAAGTTGTTAATCATACTTATGATTTAACCCAAATTGTGACTAGTGAACAAACAAGACATGATTTTGCTTCTGATGTACTAAAGTTGATAGAAATAAATATAGCGATCGCGGATGAAATTCAGTACACGGATTCTAGTTTAATTCAAAAAAAAAAGTAGAACAACTCAATCTTCCTATTGAAACTTACAATAAACCTAGCTCAGAGATTAAAATCCTTGGCTTTTCAAATAACCAGATTTGTGATGATTCGGCTAGAAAACTTTTAGAAACTAAATACAGTAATATTTTAGAAGAAACTACGGACTTTAATCGAAAATTAGTCAGTTATCAGGGCAATAAAGCAGAAATTGCCCATAATTGGATTCGATACAAAGAAGGATTTTCATTTAAATTAGTTGAACTTTTAATAGAAAAATTTGGAATCAAGCCAGGTGACACGATATTGGAGCCATTCTGTGGATCTGGTACAACCTTGCTTGTATGTAAAATGTTAGGAATTAATGCCTTGGGATTTGAAATTCTTCCTATCTGTCATTTAATATGGGAAGCTAAGTCTCATATTGAAAGCTATCATATTGAAGAATTAGTAGATATTTTTGAACGATTAAGTGAAGTAGAATCCAGCAAAACAGAATTTATTTTTCCCCATATAACTATTACCAAAGATGCCTTTTCTGAAGATATAGAAAGTGATTTGATGTTTTTTTCAAATTGGATTAATACTCAGCAAGTTTCTAAGGAAACAAAAGCCTTGTACCAACTATTAATTGTTAGTATTTTAGAAGAAGTTAGTTACACGAGAAAAGATGGCCAATATCTGAGATGGGATTACCGTTCTGAAAAAATTAGACGGAAAAATCAATCAAGAATTTCTAAAGATAAAATACCTCTCAAGCCGTTTAATAAGGGTGAAATTCCAACGGTAAAAGAAGCGTTATTGCGTACTTTTAGAAAAGTATTATTGGATATAAAATCACTTCAATTTGGTTTAGAAAAAAAAGGTTTTCAGGATGTAATAAATGGTAGTATTTTAGAAAATTTGCCAAGATATGAAAGCAATCAATTTTCTGGTGTAATTACTTCCCCACCCTATTGTAATCGCTATGATTATACAAGAACCTATGCGTTGGAAATTGCCTACTTAGGTGCAGATGAATTAGAAATTCGTAAATTACGACAAAGTCAACTATGTTGTACTGTTGAAAATCGATCAAAATTAAGTAAGCTTGAGAAAATTTATAGAGATATAGATCGATTTGATGATTTTCAAAAAAATTGTAAAATTATTACTGAAAATACTACATTTCAAGAAATAAACTCTGCTTTAAAAATAAGACAAAAACGTGGAGAAATTAATAATCCAGGGATATTAACGATGGTAGAAGGCTATTTTTATGACTTGGCTTTTCTGTTGGCTGAGATGTTCAGGACTTGTAAAAAATCTGCTTATGTTGCTTTTGTCAATGATAACGTAAGATATGGTGGAGAAATTATTCCTGTCGATACCCTCTGTACTGAAATCGCAGAAACTCTTGGTTTTATTCCAGAAAAGATATATATCCTACCTCAACGGAAGGGGAATAGTAGCCAACAAATGGGACGTTTTGGAAAAGAATCGTTACGCAAAAGTATTATGATTTGGAGAAAACCTTAACAAAATTAAAATCGCTGATGTACTAAAAAAGCATTATTTGATGGTTATTGGATGATTTATTTAGAAATCTATAAAATACGTTTTAATGAACTTAAATATTCAATAATCGATAACGGCAATGGTTCAGCCTGATTAAAGGCAGAAAGGATTACTGGGCAAAGGATTAGAGAAACAAAGAAGCAAATATAAGCTTGGAAGTAATGGTTATAACTTTACAGGGGTGTTAAGGGTAATAATACTATAAATAAATCGGTAAAAAAAGGAGAGAGAGTATGTCAATCCAAAAGATAAAGCCAATCCAAGAGTTTAATGATTCTATATTTTGCAATGGGAAAGAAAAAGAATTATTTAAACGAGACTGTCCTCATTGTCACAGCGAGGAAGTGAAAATTCATTCTCATTACAAAACGAAAAATAATGGAGAGAGAAAAATATTTATCTGTCAAAAATGTGAGTCACTATATTCAGAAACGTATAATAC
>QBMS01000185.1 GCA_003249095.1 Snowella sp. | reverse complement strand
GTATTATACGTTTCTGAATATAGTGACTCACATTTTTGACAGATAAATATTTTTCTCTCTCCATTATTTTTCGTTTTGTAATGAGAATGAATTTTCACTTCCTCGCTGTGACAATGAGGACAGTCTCGTTTAAATAATTCTTTTTCTTTCCCATTGCAAAATATAGAATCATTAAACTCTTGGATTGGCTTTATCTTTTGGATTGACATACTCTCTCTCCTTTTTTTACCGATTTATTTATAGTATTATTACCCTTAACACCCCTGTAAAGTTATAACCATTACTTCCAAGCTTATATTTGCTTCTTTGTTTCTCTAATCCTTTGCCCAGTAATCCTTTCTGCCTTTAATCAGGCTGAACCATTGCCTTCAGACTGCGATCGCGAATAAATGGCTTGTTGAAGGTGTTGACAAAACCTATCATAAAGTAGATCACTATATTCTTAATGTAGATGTTCCTGATGTTGCCAATTTCTTTAAAAATATCTTAGTTGAATTTGTTCAAAAATATCCCACTATCGATGCTGTTCAATGGGATGATTATTTAGCCTATTATGCAGGATTATCAGGAAAAGTTGATCGCACAAAAAGTTTAACTCGCTTTGTTCAACAAATGATTGTTGCAATGAAAAAAGTGAATCCTTCTGTTAGCTTTGATATTTGCCATCATAATCCTTACTGGGCAAAAAGATACTTTGCGGCGGACTGGAAACAATGGAATGTAGATCGGGTTTTTATTCAGGCATACAATGAAAAAAATTTTAAGGAAGAATTAATTTATGCTCAAAAATATGACGGAATTGCGATTACCGATAATCAATTAGGTCGCCTAACAACCATTATCAATGATCCCAAAATTAAAAGTGTGATGATTTTTCCCCTAGCGGGTCAACCCGAAAAAACAGCTTCTAATATCCAAACTTTCGTTAAGAATAATTAGATGATTGTGATTGAGTTTATCTAAAAACTTAAACCGCCAAGAATTTTTGAATGACTTCCTGACTCAATTCGCGGGTCGGGCCAGAGGCCACAATACCTCCTTTTTGCATCGCGTAATACTTATCCGCTTGACGCACAAAATGTAAATGTTGCTCGACTAATAAAACCGATATTCCTGTTGCTTGAATAATCCGTCGTACTGCGGCTTCAATTTCTAAAATAATAGAGGGTTGAATGCCTTCTGTGGGTTCATCTAAGAGCAACAGTTTAGGTTTTCCCATCAAGGCACGGGCGATCGCCAATTGTTGTTGTTGACCCCCGCTCAAATCCCCACCCATACGGGATAACATGGTTTTAAGAACCGGAAAAAGCTCAAAAATTTCATCGGGAATTGTGGCATTTTTGGGTCTGCCTGTGGGTCTGGCTTCTAATCCTAATAGTAGATTTTCCTTAACGGTTAATCGGGGAATCACGTCTCGTCCCTGGGGAACATAACCAATGCCTAATCTTGCCCGTTTATCCGTTGTCGTTGCATTAATATTTTGTTCGCCATAAATAATATTGCCTGTGCGGGATTTGAGCAGTCCCATAATCGTTTTCAATAGGGTTGTTTTTCCTACTCCATTACGACCAATTAAACACACCATTTCCCCTTCAGGAATGGTCATATCGACATTGCGTAGGATGTGGCTTTCTCCGTAATAGACGTTGAGATTTGATAGTTGCAACATATTTTATTGAGTCGTTTTTAGAATGATGGGAATTGATGAAATTTAAGCAATTTGTTATTCAACTTCATTTTGAATGGCTTCGACAGTTTCAGGGGATAATTCCAGTAATTGAATTAACTGTTCATAGGTGTTTGGTTTAGTTGATACTTCTGAAGATATGGCTTTTTTAAAAATGGCTTGATAACTCACTTTTAAAATAAGTTTACGGTCTTCTAGATCATCAATTTCCGCGATCGCCTCTGGGATAGAAGTATCGACTTCCTGTAGGAGATAATCCTTCAATTCTTCCTCTAATTTTGACTGATCTTCTATTTTTTCGGCAAAAACCAAGCTTAATTGGTGAGCAATACTCGCCATTTCTTCGGGCGATAATTCACCGTCTTGCAGGGCGATCGCTTCAATAATGCGTAAAATTTTCAACTGATGACCCGAAAGCGAACTTTCCTGTCCCAGATAAACCTCAATCACGCGGGGATCACTCTGTACCTCATCCATTGTTCCTTCACAAAGAACGGAACCCTGGTGTAATACGGTGACTTTTCGCGCAATTTGCCTGACAAATTCCATATCATGTTCAATCACGATAATCGAGTGACTTTCCGCCAAAGCCAGCAGTAATGCGCCCACATTTTCTGTTTCTTCATCGGTTAAACCCGCGACAGGTTCATCTACCAACAGCAAATCAGGCGATTGGGCGACTAACATCCCGATTTCTAGGCGTTGTTTTTCGCCATGAGAGAGGAGGGCGGCGGGAAAATTGGCCTTGGCAGTTAGACCAACGGTTTCTAATAATCCTGCGACGCTCCGATTTTCAGCAGAGGATGCTTTGCCAAAGAGGGTTGACCAGACATTTTTCTTGCCATTAACGGCCAAATCTAAGTTTTCACTAACACTTAAGTTGAGATAAACACGGGGCGTTTGAAATTTGCGACCGATACCCAGGCAAGAAATTTTGTATTCAGGAATATTGCGGAGATTTTTGCCTTTAAATAGGACTCTTCCCTCGGTGGGCTGGACTTTTCCTGTAATAATATCCAGAAAGGTGGTTTTTCCTGCACCATTGGGGCCAATAATGACCCGCAATTCTCCTGCATCCATACTAAAATTCAGTTGATTTAGGGCTTTGAAGCCATCAAAACTGACGGTTAGATTTTCTATCTCTAGGATTTTTCCAGTCATTAGTTTTTTGTTAAGGCGGTTTTATTGAAAGAAAATACTCGTTTAATCTTACTGTATCTAGGTTTACCGAATCGTTAATTCGGCTACAGAAGATCGTCAGAGCTTGGCAAAATGGCTGGTCAACCCCTTAAAACAAGATATATAATGATATTGACAACCATCAGAATTATCAGATGTCAGTGACTATTGAACAAGACCTTAAAAAATATCTCACTAAGTTTGACCAAAGATTTGACAGACTTGAGCAAAAGTTAGAAATAATTAATAATCGGCTCACTAATTTAGAAGTTGGACAAGCTAGATTGGAGGAAAAAGTCGATGATTTAGAAAAAGATATTGAAAGCGTAAAAGAAGATACAAAAGAATTAAAAGGTTCTCAAAAAGCACAAATTTGGACGTTAATAGGAATCTTGGGAACGGCTTTACTGGGAACAGTTATTCGCTATATTATTATTCCTTTTTTTCTCAATCATAATAACGTTCAAACTATGATTTATGTGATTATTTGATTGGCTATGATTTTAGCTTAATGATTATCTCTGTGACATGATTCTATTTATTTTACTATTATACAATCCTAACAATTATAGTCCTTATTCAACTATTAAAATGTCTAAACTATGATTTATGTGATTATTTGATTGGCTATGATTCTCGCTTAACGATTATCCTTGTGATATGCTCCTAATAACAATCATAATCTTAATAATCATAGTCCTCATTCAATCATTAAAATCATAGTTAGCTTTTTTCTTGGGTTTACCAACCCTTTTAAACTGTAAGCTGGTATTGCCAAAATTAATCAACAATCCAATATCTAAACCATAGGCTTCGAGATAATTAATAGCTTGTGCTAAGTGAACGTCTTCAAGTTTAATAACTGCTTTTAATTCTACCATTACTTTACCTTCAACAAAAAAATCAACTCGTCTTGTACCTATTTGATCGTCTTTATAAAAAATTGGCATTTCGTGTTCTCTCGAAAAAGATAATCCCTGTAAGTTCATTTCTCTTGCTAAAGCACGTTGATAAATTACTTCTTGAAAACCATTTCCTAAAATACGGTGAACTTCCATTGCACAACCAATAATTTTACCTGTTAGTTCACTTTCTGGATATTGCTGATTAATAAAGGTCATAACTATGATTTTTGTGATTATTTGATTGACTATGATTCTCACTTAAGGATAATCTCTATGATACAATCCTAACAATCATGATCTTAATAATCATAGTTCTTATTCAATCATTAAAATGTCATAACTATGATTTTTGTGATTATTTGATTGACTATAATTCTCACTTAAGGATAATCTCTATCATACAATCCTAATAATCATAATCTCAAATATCATAGTTCTCATTCAATCATTAAAATCATAGTTTAGATAATGTTTGATTTATTACTCTCTGTAAATAATTCATTGATAACTTATGAGGTGAAACGGTATGAAAAGACTTCCACCACCGCATCCAATATAAATCAACGAGAAATTTACAGCAAGAAATAATCTGGGGGTTGCTTAGGGCGATCGCGTCAGAGGGGAAAGGACAGATAATCTAGAGTTAGTGATCGCAACTTGAAACCAGTCATTAGCTTTTTGTTAAGGCGGTTTTATTGAAAAAAATACTCGCTTAATCATACTGTATCTAGGTTTACCGAATCGTTAATTCGGCTACAGAAGCTCTTTCTTGGAGGGGTAAACTGAAATTCTGTATTTTTATGACGCACTTCTTGATCTTCAATGGATAAAATTATTATGGCAATTCGCCTGAAAGATTATAAAATAGTGATACTTACCAGTAGTTATATTTCTAGTATTTTTGATGTTAAGCCTTATCTCAACGGTAGTGCTTTCAAAGAACTTGCCGAAGAGTCTTATTTTCGTCTGGTGCGACCTGCTCATTATGGGATTGCTTGGCCTTATGAACAGGATTTTAGTTCTGATACTATTATTTGGGATATTCAAAATACCTAATTATAATCGCCTAGTCTTTTCACGGAAATAAAAAGGGTGTTATTGAGATTTACTGATTTATTTTATTGGATCAGATTGCTGATTCAAGATAGTCAAAAAAAATAATTAAGACCCGATCTTTTTTTTGTTAGAGTAGGAAAATGAATAACTTTATATTTAGCAAAGTTTAATTGTTGTTCCTTATAACTTATTTTACCGATCATAAATATTAGGAAAAATTAATTTATGGAAGTACCTCAATCTCATAAAAATCTACTAAATCTTCTTCAGAAGAAAGAGGCTAAAGGTGAACTTATTTCTAAAGTCGAAATTCTTGAATCAACTGAGTGGAAAGAATCAACATTCACTACTTATTGGAACAAAGGTCAGCTTTCAGATTTTTTAAATGAAGTAAAAAATGGATATTTTCAAATATCAAACTCTGTAGGAATATCTGTTGAAGAATTTTCACAAATATTGTCGCAAAGTAAGCATAGAAAAGGTCTAGGAAATAATTGTCAGTCAAGACTAGCAAAAGCATTACTAAGAAAATCTAGGGATAATATGTTATTGGCTTTAGAACTTTATAATAGACCCTCTTTAGAAAATAGAATGGACAGCTTTGTTCTTTGTTTTTGTATAGCATGGGAACAGTTATTAAAAGCTATTTTGATTGAACAAGAAGGTGAAGAATCTATTTTTAGGAAAAGCCGTAATACAAAGAATATTCGAGAAACTATTTCGCTCAGAGATTGCTTAGATAAACTTTATGCTTCAGATCCAGATAATGCAGCCAGAAAAAATATTGATCGGATTGTATTCTACCGAGACAAGGCTGTTCATCTCCTCATGCCTGAAGTACAAGGGATCATGTCAAGAGTTTTTCAATCTGGAATATTAAATTATTCAACTAAATTTCAAGATTTTACTAAACAACCTTTTATTTCCCCTACGCAGTCAGGAATGATGTCACTTGTCGGAGACTTAAAGAATCCTTCTATCGCAGCACTACATAGTAACTATGGAAAAGAAATTGGTGAAGAGGTTTCTAGTTTAATCAATGATTTAACAGAAGAAGCTAACAACATAGATGATATTAAATTTGCAATACCTCTCAATGTCAGATTAGTCTTTGCTCGAAATGATGGCCAAGGTAATATGATTACTTTAGCTAGAGCAGAAGAGGGGATTGAAGGATTACAGAAAGCGATTATTCTTGAAAAACCGACAGAGCGTGATAAGACCCATCCTTATAAGGAGACTACTGCAATCATTGAGGCTCTTCTGGATTCACAGTAAAAACTGTATAATAGAGTACATTGTATGAGGATG
>QBMS01000184.1 GCA_003249095.1 Snowella sp. | reverse complement strand
GTATTATACGTTTCTGAATATAGTGACTCACATTTTTGACAGATAAATATTTTTCTCTCTCCATTATTTTTCGTTTTGTAATGAGAATGAATTTTCACTTCCTCGCTGTGACAATGAGGACAGTCTCGTTTAAATAATTCTTTTTCTTTCCCATTGCAAAATATAGAATCATTAAACTCTTGGATTGGCTTTATCTTTTGGATTGACATACTCTCTCTCCTTTTTTTACCGATTTATTTATAGTATTATTACCCTTAACACCCCTGTAAAGTTATAACCATTACTTCCAAGCTTATATTTGCTTCTTTGTTTCTCTAATCCTTTGCCCAGTAATCCTTTCTGCCTTTAATCAGGCTGAACCATTGCCGACAAATCTATCTTGCTAAAAGTGATGAGCCGTTGGATATTAGATGGTCTAGACAACTCCCCAAAGGATGTGAACCAACCAGTGTAACGGTTAGACTTCATCCCTCTGGACGTTGGCATATTTCCATTCGATTTGATGATCCAACAATCAAGCCTTTGCCTGCTAACGATAATGCGATTGGAATTGATTTTGGAGTCACTAGCTTGATTGCTACAAGCAACGGCTATAAAGTGTCTAATCCCAAACAATTCAAAAAACATTACAAGCGTTTAAGGAGAGCGCAAAAAGCACTTTCTCGTAAAAAGAAAGATTCTAAGAATCGGGAAAAAGCTAGGGTTAAAGTTGCCAAAATTCACCTTAAAATCTCGGATTCCCGTAAAGATTTCTTGCATAAGCTAACGACTCGTTTGGTACGCGAAAATCAAACGATTGCCGTTGAGTCGTTGGCAGTTAAGAATATGGTCAAAAACCGTAAACTCTCCCTTGCTATTTCTGATAGCGGTTGGGGAGAGTTGATTCGGCAACTGGAATACAAGTGTCGATGGTACGGCAGGAAATTGGTCAAAATTGATCAATGGTTCCCCAGTTCCAAACGTTGTAGTGCCTGTGGGCATATTGTCGATAAGATGCCCTTAAATATTCGTGATTGGACTTGCCCTGAATGTGGTTGTCACTATGATAGGGATGTCAACGCGAGCAAGAATATTTTGGCCGCTGGACTAGCGGTGTCAGTCTGTGGAGCGACTGTAAGACCCGAACAGAGTAAATCTGTTAAGGCAGGTGCTAAGAAGCAGAAACCTAAATCCTGAGGTTTAGGAATCCCCGTCGTTTACGACGGTGGAGGATGTCAAGTTAATTAACAAAGTATCTCATATCGTTGAAAATTGTTTTTGAGTAATCGAAAACGTTATTTATCTGGTCTCAAAATGTGCACATTTTTGGCGCGTTGGGTCATTTTAGCCATCTTTAGACAAATTTAATAGGTACAGAAACGTTGACGGTTGTTTCTTTTTCATAAATACTGGTAATTGTCAATTTTCCCTTCGCTCCCTCGACAATTTTTTTGATGATCGCCAGTCCCAGACCCGTTCCTGATTGCTCTTGATTTGGTCGCTCAAACTGCATAAAAGCTCCAACTTTAGCAATTTGTTGTTTCGTCATTCCTCGTCCCTGATCGTGGACGGAGATTTCCAGCATTCCATTAATGACTTGACTTTGAATGGTAATTTTGGTGCCTGTTTGAGAAAACTTGAGGGCATTATCGACTAATTCTTGGAGAATGACTAAAAAATATCTTTTGGATAAACGGACACCTATCTCTTGAAGATCAAAAACTAGATCATCTTTACGATTAACTTTGGCTGCTTGGGATTTTAATCTTGCCTGAATCGTGGCAACAGGTAAATAAGTTTCTTCTATGGGTTTTGATTGGGGTTGAAGAGAAGCCAATTCTAACTCTAAATATAAAAGAAATCGATTGGTTACATCTTCAAGACGATGGGCGGATTGATCGGCCAAATCTAATAGTAATTGGACTTCGACAGTATCCATATTTTTAATATTAACTTTTAGTAACTCAATAATGCTTGAAATCCCATTGACAGGGGTATTCAGTTCTTGGGATAAGCTGAGGACTAAGTTACCCGTTAACTCTTGTAAATTGCGGCCTAAAACATTAATTGTATTTCGCTGAAGGTCTGAGAAATGTTGAATCGTATCATGCTGTTGTTTGATACGTAACATGGATTTTACCCTGGCGCATAACTCAAGGCGATTAACGGGCTTACTAATGAAATCATCTGCTCCTGCTTCTAAACAGAGGGCAAGATCTTCTTTGCTAGATAGGGCAGTTACCATAATGATGGGAACAATTTTCCATTGAAGATCGGCTTTGATTTTTTTACAAACGTCTATTCCATTTAGCCCAGGCATCATCACATCTAGCAAAATCAAGTCGGGATTAACGGTGTCGAGAATACTGAGGGCTTCCTGACCATTAGATGCGTAATATAACTGATAGCCTTGCACGCTTAAAAGCGTTTCAATGACATCAAAATTATTGGGTTCGTCATCAACAATAAGAATAGATGGAGGATTCATTAATTAGGTAATCGAAAATTAGAGAAACTGTTGAATAATTACGATTAGCTCTCTCATTTTAACAGGTTTACTCAGATAGTTATTCGCACCTGCGGCTAAACAGCGATCGCGATCGCTATCGGTAGCTAAGGCGGTCAAAGCAATAATGGGTTTATCGACAAATTGGGGATCATGGCGAAGGTGTTTAATGACTTCCAAACCATCCATGCCAGGAATTTGGATATCCATCAAGATTAAATCAGGTTGTTCGGATTGGGCCAGCGCGATCGCCGTTTCTCCATCCTCTGCCTCGATCAGACGATAACCTTTTGCTTTGAGGTAAGCGGAAAAAGTCAGACGATTAGCTTTATTGTCCTCCACTAACAAAATTAAAGGGGATGACAAAGGCATCAGAACATCAGGAGAACTGTCTAAAGTCGTCAATGAAGACTCTATTGGAGCGGTCGAGATTGGCACTGAAGTACAAGGCAGATCAATCGTAAAACAACTGCCTTTGCCTAAAGTACTCGTTAATCCCACTTGACCCCCATGCAATTCAACAATTCTTTTCACTAACGCCAACCCTAATCCTGTTCCCTCATATTTGCGATTGAGCGCACTATCAATTTGAATAAACGGCTGAAACAGTTTGTCGATATTTTCAGGTGAGATGCCAATCCCCGTATCTTTAACGGCTAAACGAAGAAATGGTAGAGAAGTGTTAAGACTGGGAATACTCACTTCGAGGCTAATATACCCGCCTTCGGGAGTAAATTTCACAGCATTATTAAGTAAATTAATTAATACTTGGCGAATACGCCGTTCATCTACCAGTAAATGGGGTAAATGAGTCGGCAATTTCGTTTCAACTTGAATATTTTTTTGAAAAGCTTGGGGACGAATCAACAGTAAACTGGATTGACAGAGGGGAGCTACGGCTACGGACGCAACGTCAAGTTCAACCTGACTCGATCCAATTTTGGCCAGATCTAAAATATCGTTGATTAAAGACAACAAATGGGAGCCACTGCTTTCAATTGTTTGTAGTGCTTTACGTTGTTTTGGGTTAATCTCGCCAAAGACTTGTTCTTGTAAACCTTGGGTCATTCCTAAAACTGCGGTAAGGGGAGTACGGAGTTCATGACTCATGGTTGCTAAAAATTCATCTTTAAGGCGGTTTGCCCGAATCAATTCTTCATTCGTTTGTTGCAATTGCACTTCGACTTTTTTTTGTTCTGCTTCGCGGTGTTTTGTAAGGCTAATATCTTGAAAAGCAATAATCGCATAGGTAATTGCTCCTGAGTCATCATAAACAGGTGTACCGAATACTTCGAGGGGAATTCTTTTATTTCCGATTAAAAGTTCTAAATCATCCAAATGGCTAGCTTCTCCCCGTAAAGCTCGTATCACAGGAAGTTGATCGACGGGATAAACTTCGTCTGTATTTTCTCGATAGGGTTGGAAATCAACTGCCATTGCTGCTGCGGTCACGCCTTCCCGTACCCCCTGTCCTAGAACTTCTTTAGCTACTTGATTAAAATAAATAGTAAGGCCGTCAGAATTATGAATAATAATGCCAACGGGAATAGCATCTAAAAATTGTTGGAGTTGTTGATTGCTGTTTTCGAGTTTAGTCAGCGTAAGCTGGAGGTTCGTTTGCGAGGTCTGAATCTCCTGGGCCATTTGATGAAAGGATTGGGCTAGGCGATTGAGTTCAATAATATTTTCAGTTTTAGGGAGTTCCAGTTGCCAATTATCTCCTTCTGCCAATAACTGACTGGCTCGACTTAAACGTTTAATAGGTTGGGTAATTTGATTCGCAATCAGAATGCCGATAATACTTGAAACCAGCAACGCAAGAATACAAAGAAACAGGGTTCGATAGTTATTTGCCTGAATTTCCGCCATGTAATCAGACTGAGGAATGGCAATAATCATCGACCAGTCCAGTCCATACTGATCTCGATAGGGTTGAATCAAAATAAAGGGATCTTGATCTAAAATTTCTACTTTTTGATTAGGGATGATTTTGGCTGAATTCTCGTTACCCAATTTTTTCTGTATTGCTTGATTAATGCTTTTTACAAAGGGGTTTTGAATATCTTGAAATCGAACCCGTTCTGCTTTTCCATTAATTAATTGATACGGGTTGTGGGAAGTGGAACTCGCAACCAAAAAACCAGCGCGATCGAGAATAAATACTTCACCCGATTTACCAACTTTGAGACCTCGTAGGAAATGGCTAATATGAGAAAGACTGAGATCAATTCCCACGACTCCCATGAACTGTTTCGAGGAATTATAAAGGGGCGCGCTGGCAGAAATTGAAATTTCTTCAGTAGCTCCTATCCAGTTATAGACAGGACTCCAAGTAGGTTTACCTGCTTTTATGGCGGTTCCATACCAGGCCTCATCATTAGGATTGGCATTTTCTAGTATCCGAGGAGACGGTAAGCGATCGCCTTGATTATTCACGGAATAACTGTAGAGAGTATTCAGGTTGGGAAACTTGACTTCTCCAATATCTATGGCACCTGCAACATAACCTGAACCAATAAATTCTCGCTTTTGGTTGCCAAAAGTAATGTAGGTAAAATCATAGTTTTTGATTTGTTGCCAAAAGAGTCTCCCTAAAGATTCAAAATCTTTTTCATCGATAATCTTTGACTGGAGTAAATCTCGATTTGCTTGATTAACTTTTTGGGCAAATTGTAGATAAGAATTCAAATAATTATGAATATGTTCTCCCGTTTCTAGCATCAAATTCTGAGTCAAATTTTCTACCGATGCTTTGCCACTACGGTAAGATAGATACCCAACTAATCCAACTGTAACTAGGGTTTGCAACACAAAAGGCAAACTAAGTATCCACCGTAAGGACAGTTTAGGAATTTTAACCATTCTTGATAATCTTCTTTGATGCTTTTCTAGGTTATTGATACTTTAGTTATCGATTTCGATGGTGAAGATTGAACCTTGAGGCGTATTATCCGTAACGCTGATTTTTCCGCTATGGGCTTCAACCACAATTTTGCAAAATGCCAACCCTAAACCCGTTTGACTAACGCCTTTCATTAGGGTGCCAATTTCATATTTTTCAAAAATACTTTGCCTTAAATTTTCACTAACACCTGGCCCAAAATCGGCAACTCGAATTCTTACGCCTTGTTCACCAATATAGTCCACAAAAAGCGTTACAGTGCTATCTTGCGGTGAGAATTTAATGGCATTGGATAACAAATTATCGATCGCGCGACGAAAGAGCATGGGATCAATATTAATATCCCGATAAATCGGTGCAGGTGTTTTGGCAATAAGTTGCACGGTTTTTCGAGCAGCAATTTCTTTGAGATCGGCGATGGCGGCTTCACAGAGTTTGCAGATATCGGTATTTTTGCAGTCGAGAACTAATTTATTAGACTCAGATTTTGCCTTTAAAAGTAAATCATCTACCAAAAAACGGAGGGCTTGTCCGCCTCTTAAAATCATATTGAGGTTTTTGTGACTTTTTTCAGCAGGTAGCCCAGGATAGGTCAGTAGCATCTCTGTCACCAACAGAATATTGGAAATCGGATTTCGCAGATCATGAACGATCATATTGACCATATCTTCCCGAAATTGGAGTAATTCCTTTAGATTATCGTAGGATTCTTTGAGTGTTAATTGAGTCTTGACCCTAGCCATCAAAATAGGAGGGCTAACGGGTTTGGTAATATAAGGCACTGGTTCAGTCTAATTATTAGAATGAAATCCTTACAAGACAAGGACTTAAC
>QBMS01000183.1 GCA_003249095.1 Snowella sp. | reverse complement strand
GTTGAACCTCTTGTATTGCAAACTTTCTAGCCTCCAATTAGACGATACCAGTGCCATAGTGTCAATTTCTGGTTATTCATCTGTCGCCACTAGAGAAGCATCCAGTGACAGAACGCCATTACTGCTTCTTGATCATGGGCATCTATATTTAATATTGGGAGGTATCATGAATTTTGCTGATGTCATAGATCGATTAAAGCGTCATGCATCGCAAACAGGAGAATCATTTTTACAAGCAAGTGAGTTTGGAGGTTAATGTTACTGTAGTGCGATCACCGCTTTCGTAGATTACGTTAATGCAATGTCATGCACCTTGTTTTTGTTTGAATGTAATTATTTTTCGGAGTAAATTCCAATCAGTGGGATCACCCAGTGCCAAGACGCGATAGATTATCCTATAAAATAGAAAAAACAAGCGGTCAACTTCTCCCTTCAATCAAAAACTTAAAGGAATCATACATCATGGCAACCGTCACCGATACCGATCTTAAAGAATTAAAAGATTTAATCACATCTGGCTTTAGTCGTCTTGATGCAGAAATAACCGATCTTAAAGTTAGTGTTGGGAAAATAGAGGCCACTCTACAATCTCAACAACCTAATCTCCAGAAAATTCCAGACCTAGCCGAAAAAGTAGGAGAACTCAAAAACTGGAAACAAATCGGTTTGATTATCGCTACTGCAATGATTAGCTCCATCTTCAGTGGAACTATTGGAGGAACTATCGGCTGGTTGCTTAAAAGCGGTGGCATCCGTCCTTAAACCGTGATCGCAATCAAAAAAAAGTGCGATCGCAACCTCGCCCGATAGATTACCCTATAAAATAGAAAAGGGAAAGTTCACAGCTTTCCCTAATCCATCAAACAATATATAAGAGAATGATAGCTTATGGTAACCATGATTGAAACCGACCTCAAGGAAGTCTTGGGAGAAATTAAAACTCAACTAAGTCAGATTCAAGGGGATATAACCGATTTAAAGATTACCCAAGCTGAAATTAAGGGAGAACTGGAAACCTTCAAAGCAGAGGTCAAGGGAGAATTAGAGACCATCAAAGCAGAGTCTAAAGGAGAATTTTCTACCATCAAAAATGAATTAGCTTTTATTAGAGAAGACGTAAAGGATCTTAAGAATTCTCAACGCGCTCAGATATGGGCATTAATTATCACCGTCATCGGAGCCACGATTACTGCCGTTGTAAAATTCGGTTTCTTCCCTAATCCCTAAAACTGCGATCGCCCAATGCCGCCACGCGATCGCAACCCCGATAGATTATCCTATAAAATAGAAAAAAGAAGAGATCAACTTCTCCCTTCAATCAAAGACCTAAACGAATGATAACTCATGAGTAACGCTGAAAGTTCAAGATTCTATGACCTCTTTAGAAAAGTAGCCAGTCTTGAAAAACGGTTAAACTGGTTAGAAAACAGTCATCAGCTTCCTGATACAGTTGCCATTGCAAAGTTACCGCCTAAATATGTCAACCAATTACAGTAAAGGTTATCGGTCTTTTTATAAGCTTACTGTTTACATTCTCTTTGTGACCAAGTATCGTAAAAAGGCTATTTCGGCAGACATACTGAATCGGCTAGAGGCTATCTTTCAAGAAACACTTGATAAATAGGGGTGTCAGTTGGTTGAGTTCAACGGAGAAGCTGCTCATGTTGCTCAGTTTACTTGCTGGTCAAAATTCATCTCACCGTTAAGCCTATCGACTCTAACGGGAGTCCTCTTTTGACATTCAAGATAGGAATTGACCACTTTGACTAAATCTTGGGGAAGAAAGGGTTTAGAAACATAGCCGACCGATCCCAACATTTTCGCTTTAACCCGATCTAAAATGCCATCTCTTCCTGTCAGCATCACAATGGGAATATCCTTGAGGCTTGAAGATTTACGACATAGACCACAAAGTTGATAGCCATCAATATCAGGCATATTAATGTCCATTAAAATTAAATCAGGCTTAGGATTTAAGAGGGCAGTGAGAGCTTTGAGGGATTCCTTAATACTAATCACTCGATAGCCTTCCGACTCTAGGGTGAATTTCACCACCCGTTGAATAGAAGCACTATCATCAATGCAGGCCACAATCGGACGATGATCATTAGTCGGCAAAATATAGGAACCCATAGCGATCGCGCCTGACTGGATCATCGGATTGAGGAGCGTTCCTAAACTGAGGGTACTGAGATCCATTTTATTGGCGAGATCATACAAACAGGACTGATCATCTAAAAAATGGTTTAAATTCTTTAACTTGGGATTAAATTGTCCTAGTTGTCCATCGATTAAATCGATTAATTGGGAGCGGTTCGTGACTAAAGGACGCTGGAAGGGAGAAGCAATTAATTTTCTGAGTTGCCACCAGCATCTAACTTTGCTTTCAACGGGCAGCATCAATTTTTTTAGATTCAGATAGAGTAATAAATTTTCTAAGCCAACGGTATGTTCAAAATAACAAAAAGCTTTATTTTGGGATAGAATTTCAATCAAAGCTTCCTGGGTGAATTTAGCTAGAATCGCTCGAATTTCTTGAAAGGAAAAATTATTTTTTTGCCATAACTCACAAAGGTATTGATAATCATCATTAATTTCTGGGGGTAAGGTAGATTTGTGGTTAGGTAAATAACGACCGAACAAGTAATTCAATCTTTCCGCGTACCCCATCGCACTACTGGCGTAATGAATTCTGCCATTGCCCAAATAAATGCGCCAATGAATAGAAGGATCGAGGGGATTTTGAACGACCAGCCTGCCAGATGCTTGCTTGTCGATCAAAGTTTGCAGAATTCGGTAGGGGGTTCCTTCAGTTTTGTTTTGATTGTTAACGGCTTTTTCTTGAATTATCATAGGATTTGATGTCAATTCACCTTAAATATTATTAATAACCTGATAAACTGTCTTTTATGAAATTTTATGAAAATTGATTATTTTTGATTTTAAACGACTTAAGGATAAATAGGTGTTATTTTCTTGTCTACACGCTCTTGAAAAGACTTTTGTTGTTGTATCTTAACGAAATCGGCGATCGCCCATCAGGTAACAAGATAAAAATAAAACAGTTCTTCAGGATGGGGGGTATCCGAAGTTACCGTTAAGAATCCTGAATCAATTAGAGAAAATTATCACAAAAAAAACCTTATTTTATGATTTTAAATAGGAATTTTCGGCATTCTGGAGAGTAATTTTTGAGTCTTTTGTCAAAAAGCCAAGTGGGGCTGAGGGCGATCCTCTGGATTTCCAAAAAAATAAAATCTCCACTTGCTTTAGCAAAATGGAGACCTGGAGCGATTCAATTTCTCTTAAATCTTTAGTTACCGACTTCCGCAGGTTTGCGACTAGCCCGTAGACTTGCTTGAGTTTGTCCTTCATCAACGGGCAAAAATTCAAGATGATTGAAAAGCGTTGTCACGAAGGCAAACAACAAAAAGGGAAGGGTTAGCACCAACACCAGGGCAACCGTTGCAAAGGCGTAAATTTGTCGGGTACTGCTCCAGAGGGCCAGGGTGGTTGCGAGGGAAATAAAAATAACGATCAACCAAATAATGATCTGTCCGTAGATATCACCAAAGGAGAGGGTGCATACCATGCGATATTTGTGAGCGTCTTTGTCCATTATTGATATCCTGTAGGGTTGGGGGGCAAGAGGAAAACCAGCACAGTATTCGAAAAACTTTAAAAGCTGTTTATTTTAAAATACTAAATGATTATTCTCGCTTTATTGGTATATTTAGGAGCCATTTAATATTGCTTAATATTTCCAGATTATTTTTTTAAAAAAGTTTGTAATTGACCGAAAAATAAAGACTTTGTTGGGAAAGGGTATTTCCCTGAATTTTAAATTCAGTCAAGGGGAGTCCCCAATCTAAGCGGGCATTAAAGCGATCGCCCATTTGCCAAATTAACCCTAAGCCCAAACTCACGAGGGTATTGGGGCTGGGCGTGGGGATGGGATTGTCTTGGTCATTCCAGCCCGTGCCGTAATCGATAAAAGGGACGATTTGTAACAGTCCCTCTATTTCATTAACCCGCAAAATGGGCAGACGAACTTCGGCTGAGGCAAAAATTCCATTATCCGTTAAAAAAAAGTCCTGACGATAACCGCGCACACTATTTAATCCGCCCAGGGTCAATTGCTCTAGGGGAACTAGGGGATCGGTAGATAACTGCACAGCAGACCGAAAGACAAACAACGTATCAGGCGCGAGTAAACGGACATACTGACCTTGACTACGCCATTCAAAAAAGCGACCATCGGGGGGATTCTCATTGGTCGTTGCATCTAAAAGACCTAACCCCAAACTAAATTGGGAACGGAGAGCCAGAACGTCCTCTGCGCCCCGTTGCGTCCATTCTTGAAAAAATCGGAGAGCAGAAATCTTGGTTTGTCCCTGATCATTGGCTCCTGGGGATAGGGGAAAATCGACTCCCAATAGGGTGGTTTGACTGGCGGAATAGGAACCTGTTAGGCCGAGGGCTAATTCTTGAGACGGATTTTGGAGGACGGGCTGACGGTAGGTGAAATCTAGATAGAGGGAATCTCCCGTAATATCCAATTGATCAAAGGGTGCTTCAATTACGTTAGTCGCGTTCCATTGTCCTGAGAGTTTGAGGGTTCCGTTTTGGGGATTGATGGGCAGGGTATAGGTTCCATAAAGGGAGTTACTACCGTCACTATTGGCGTATTCCAAGCTAATTGCGTCACCGATCCCCAATAAATTTCCCTCACTTATCCGCAATCCTCGTTCAACGCTCCCAATGCTCCTAACTTTGCCATTATCAACAAAAAGATCCAAATCAAAGGTCTCTGCTTCCTGGACATTGACGGAGAGGAGACTGGATTCGGGGACGGAACCCGCCGAGATTTCCGCCGAAATTGATTTAATCAGGGGATTAAGCTGTAAGAGTTGCAATGCCTGGAGTAATTGCTTTTGATTGAAGGGTTTACCTGTCGCGATCGCCAAACGACTGCGGACATATTCGGGATTTAATTTACCGTCAACCTTGACGTTGATAGTTTCTAAACTGCCTTCAATAATTTGGATGGTGACAACGGCTCCTTTGGGAGAAAGGGTTTGATTAGCAGGAATAATGGCTCCAGAGTTGATATAGCCCGCGTCGGTATAAAGCTTGGTAACGGCGGCTTCGGCTTGTAATAATTCGGCAAAGGTAATCGGTCGATTAACAAAACTCTCCGTTGCTTTTTGGAGTTCTTCTTGGTTAAAAGCGGTATTTCCTGTAAATTGAAATTCTTTGACGAATATTTCCCCTGGAATCTTGGGTAAATTGCTAGGAGCGATCGGTTGAGGAGTCAGTAAATCGAGGGAAGGGATAGGGGCATTTTCTGGGAGTGGCAAAGGTTGAGATGGTGTCCTGGGGATTAAAATTCTGCCAGGAGAGACAGACGGAGCCTGAGTTTGAGCCAATGCCCTGGTCGGATTGAGAAGAATTAATCCTAGAATGATGAACCCTAAAGTTTGTTTGAACATCCCCAACAAAGTAACTTAATTGAAAAAAATTGAAAAAAATTGAAAAAAATTTGTGCTTCTCCCAGTGAAGGAAAAATTGCGATCGCATTTGTTTATTATTTGTCCCTACTAAGAAGACTCATTCACAGACAAGTAATTTTTATAGGATGACAAATGACTGCCATTTATTCTAGAGCTTTATGGCGCAAAAAGGAGAAAACAATATTCTTTTTGATGGAATGTTACTTTTTTATTGAGAATAAAGCTAATCGAAGCAGAGTAGATTAATATAACAGGAAGAGTTCATCTATAATCTTTAAAGTATTCTTGAATGTAGCCATGATTAGGGTTTAAGGATGTTTGCATTAAGAGACTTTAACCTTCAATAGGAAGAGTAGAACTGGAAATAAATGTTCCGTATTGTTAATAATTGTCATGAATGAAGAATCAGAATTGAGTTGGGAACAGATTAAACAAGCAGCGGATCAGGTTATTTTTGCCCATACGGGGGAACATCTCAAAGACGTTGAAATACTGGTTTTGCAGAGTTCGTGGGAGGGATTGACCTATGAAGCGATGGCGGGGGTGCATTTTTTGGCGGTGAGTTATTTGAAGGGAGATGTGGGCCCGACTTTGTGGCAAAAGCTGTCCGATGCCCTGGGAGAAACACTCACGAAGAAAAATTTTAAAAATGCTCTCAAAAGAGCCGCTCAACGACAATTATCGTTTAGTTCCGTTGTTCATTCAACGATCGCAACTTCAAATACGAGTTCTAGCCATACCTCTGAAATGTCTAGTCCCACCCCAACTAGCTTTACCC
>QBMS01000182.1 GCA_003249095.1 Snowella sp. | reverse complement strand
GTATTATACGTTTCTGAATATAGTGACTCACATTTTTGACAGATAAATATTTTTCTCTCTCCATTATTTTTCGTTTTGTAATGAGAATGAATTTTCACTTCCTCGCTGTGACAATGAGGACAGTCTCGTTTAAATAATTCTTTTTCTTTCCCATTGCAAAATATAGAATCATTAAACTCTTGGATTGGCTTTATCTTTTGGATTGACATACTCTCTCTCCTTTTTTTACCGATTTATTTATAGTATTATTACCCTTAACACCCCTGTAAAGTTATAACCATTACTTCCAAGCTTATATTTGCTTCTTTGTTTCTCTAATCCTTTGCCCAGTAATCCTTTCTGCCTTTAATCAGGCTGAACCATTGCCTTCAGATTCTGCTAGATTATAATAAATATTGAACGTTAATTCATATTGAGTTTGCCAGCTATTTTGTGATAAAAGCCGATGGGCAATACGGAGGTAATTGACTGAAGCTTCGTAAGCTGTAGTAGATTTGGATTTTTGTCCTGCGATTAAATTTAGTCGAGATAGCTGTTCTTTTTGTAATAGATTATCCAGTAAATCAATGCCAATATTGAGTTGGTTAACCAAGGCAAAAATATTTTCTTGTTGGGCTTGAAGAGTTGTGTTTTTTAGAAGTAGTTGGCCAATGTGTAAATGTGTATTTTTTCGTTCTGACTCTGGAATCAACGAATAGGCTGCTTGTTGAATGCGATCGTGCAGGAATTTATAATTAACTTGTATACTCTGCGATATTAGCTCTGGAGAATCTAACTCAGTGAAATCCAAAGGAATTTTGTAGCTTTCTGATTGAGGTAAAACAAATCCTTGCTGAAGAGCTATCCATAAATTTTTAGCAATAAAAAATTTAGATTTTTGATGGATAGTTGTCAATACATCTAAACTAAAGGAGTTACCAATACAAGCGGCTAACTTTAGAATTTCCTGAGTTTTTTTGGGAAGTTTACGAATGTTTCTTGCTATTAATTCGACAATGCCTAAGTCGGTGATACCGATTGCTTGAATCTTTTCAATATCCCATTCCCAACAATCGGTATTAACTTGATAGCGAATCAATTTTTCTTTGTACAAAGTTTTAAGAAATTGAGCAATAAAAAAGGGATTTCCTTGAGTTTTATTAAAGATTAACTGTCCAAAATATTCCAGCTTATCTACAGCAATATTGCATTTTAAAGTTTCCTCGATTAATTGTATAACATGGAAACAAGATAAAGGTTGAACTTTAATATTATTAATTGCTATTCTCGCCGCTTTAATTTTTTCTAGGGTCAGAGTTAAAAGATGTGCTGAATCGACTTCGTTATCCCGATAAACTCCAATGAGCAACAAATATTTGCTATTTTCATTGGTAACTAAGAGTTTCATCAGCTTTAAAGATGCAGCATCTGCCCATTGTAAATCATCTAGAAAGATTACTAAGGGATGGTCGGCTTGACAAAAAACACCAATGAATTTTTGAAAAACTTGATTAAATCGATTTTCGGTTTCCCAAGAACCAATCTTAGGGACTTCTGGCTGTTTTCCAAGAATTGATTCGACTTCAGGAATGACATCAATAATAATTTGAGAATTGGGAGCGATTGCGTTTAAAATTTTATCTTTCCAAAATGCTACATTATCGGATGTTTCTGCGAGTAGATTACGAATCAATTTTTGAAAAGCTTGAATCCATGCTAAATATGGGATATCTCTTTTATATTGCTCGAATTTGCCATCAATAAAATATCCCTTTGCTTCTAGAATTGGTTTTTGTATTTCTTTAACGATAGAGGTTTTTCCAATTCCCGAATAACCAGAAACTAAAACCATTTCAATGTTAGAGGATAATTCTTTTTTATTTTCTACATATTTGCCAGCCACTCGATTAAAAACGGCAACTAAATTTTCTATGTCTCGCTCTCTTCCATAAAGTTTTTGGGAGATCAGTAGCTGATTTGAACGATCACGTTCACCCAAAGCAAAAGGCTCAATTCTACCACTCTTTTGTAATTGCAATAAGCAGGTTTCTAAATCAAATTTGAGTCCGATCGCACTTTGATAGCGATCTTCGGCATTTTTTGCCATCAATTTCATGACAATATTAGAAATATTTGATTGCGTTAAAGGAGAAGGGTACTTAGCGAGATGACAGTGAACTAATTCCATCGGATCTAGACTAGGAAATGGTAATTTTCCAGCAAGCATTTCATAAAAAGTCACTCCCAGTGAATAAAAATCACTGCGATAGTCGATCACTCGATTCATCCGTCCCGTTTGTTCTGGGGAAATATAAGCGAGTGTCCCTTGCAAAAAATGAGGGTTTGTAATGCTCGGTTGTTCATTTATTAGACGAGATGCGATGCTAAAATCAGTTAGTTTAATCTGCTTTGTTATGGGATTGATGATAATATTACTTGGCTTGATATCCTTGTGAATAATTGGAATTTGATGGAGTTGACCTAAAGTTTCTGTTACGGATATCGCGATGGTTAAAAAATCAGAAATAGGCAATTGTTGTTCTTTGATAAACTGACTTAAAGATTGACCTCCAAAATCTTCCAAAATTAGGGCAAAACCATGACGATAACTTTCTAGTGCGTAGGATTTGATAATTCCTTCACAATTTATGGATTGGGTGATTGTATATTCTTGTCTTAATCGAGCAATATCTTCTAATGACGGAAATTGGGCTTTGGGAATTTTAATAATGACTGGCTGTTGTTCTCGCTCAGATTCCCCACGATAAACAATAGTTTTTACGCCTTCGTATACCTTTTCGTGAATTTTATAGCCGAGAAGAACTATCATTGCATAATTGCCTTATTTTCTGAGTTTTTATTATCGTACTTAGTCGGCAATTAGGTAGCCTAATCAAAATTTAAAGATGTTACAGGATAAAGCTTATAAATTTTCAAATTCTGTTTTTACAATTTTAAAATCGGCCTTTTTTGTACAGAATATTCCCGACAGAATCCTAGTTTTTTCTCGGTAAGGATTGAAGCTTAGTAATCACATCACACCAGTGCCGAGTGTCGATAGGTCACCCCAATAGATTTTTATTTCTGGCTATCTCGTTGAAAATTTGGATAAACTTCCTTGTCAAAGAATTGTTGTATCTCTGGCGATTGTTCGGCTATTAACTTGTGAAAATCTGGTTTCACAGGAATGTTATAGCTAGATTGACAACCACCAATTTTAGGAAGCCAAGCGGTGTGTAAACTATAACCGAAGCGAAGAGAAGGATGACTCAGCTTACAGAGAGGTTTTTGCCCGAAATTAGCTCCATCAAAAATCCAAAACTCACTGCCGTGCGGCGTAAAAACAGTGCAGATAATGTAACCATGAGTAGAATCATCAGTAGAATCTTCCTTGCTACTTGTTCGAGGAATAAACTGGGGGGATGTTCCTATATGTCCATCGGGAAAATGATAGCAATCCGCGATAGTCATCGATGGAGTATGTAGACGAATCAGGTGTGAAGGAACTCCTTTTTTGGCCAGATCTAACACATCTTCCACGGGTATTGCTCGATATGGATAATCTTCATACAACTCCAAGGCGAAGTTGGTCATAATTTCATGCCAAAGGCCAAAAGAGTTCCAATAAATATTATCTAATCGCTTGGGAGGCATTCCCGAAGTCAAACGATCTCGATAAGCGAATAATGCTAGTCCCCAAGTACTAGGAGAATCATGGATAACTTTAGACTGAACAAGTTTGCCCGTACGTCCATCAATGACATAACGACCCAGACGGCTGATATCCATCTCGTTCGGTTCCATCGAATAAATCCGATCGCTGATCGGGTCATGGGGAGGATAAGCCGATAAGTCATACTTACGAACCCCATCTGCTACATTCCACGCACAAATATGTGCGGCATGAAGAGTGATCTGGCCTTCCGGATTTTCGTAGTCAACCAGAAAATGAGCCGTGGATAAAGGAATTGTTAACTTCTTCGCTAAGACAGTAACTTCTTCTTCAGAACAAGCGGGGAACTGTCCTGCTTCGAGATCGCTACGACGCACGATATAGATATGAGAATCCGGTAGATTGGGACGCTCAAGTAATTGTCGAAGTATCCTTGCCGCTTCATCATTTTCTGGAAATAGATTGTTAAATACTTGCTTAACACCCATAATGAAACCAGTATCCATTAAGATCACATAATCTTTAGTAATACCGATCTGGTGGATAGTTTGTTCGATTCTCACTGGTGAACCATCTGGCAACCGTAAGTTCCATCGCTCTAAGTTACCCTGACCGTCCCAGCGAATCAGGTAGACAAAATCCGCGATATCTTCCCCAATCAGTTTTTGAATTATCTGGATAACTTCTTTCGTAAGACCCTGTGTCCATCGTAAATTTTCTCGTAAAATGCTTCGTAAAGTATTCGCACCAGCAAAACCGATAATTGAGGCGATTAAATGGTATATCGCGTCTGGCAACTTTTCTAGAGCCAATAGAACAGGGAGAGTTTGTAGAAGATTAAAAATAGATCTGCCATAATTGACTGTAAACATCTCACCTTTATTAACATCAAAAGCAGGATGCGCGGTGCTTAAAATCGGCTTGAAAGGAAAAATTGGCTTATTTATTTCAGCTTTCCACTCCTGATTCGAGCCAATAGGAGTAACGATTTCCAAGGTTTCTGTATCTAGTTCGTAGGGACGGCCTCCATCGTAAGTCACCAGCAAACGGTCTAGTGAATTTTCGTTATCTTCTGAATTTTTGTTATTTTTTCTGGATGGCATCAATAGAAAGGCGGTATTTAGCTCATTCCGAAAGCCGAGAATGAAAGAAAAACGCGTAATTCCATGATTGCGAAATTGATATTTTTCATAATCGGTACCCGGTCGGGTCGCTCGATCTGCATAGTAGTCTGGAGGCTTAACTAACCGTGTCGTTATTGTCACTTGGCCCTGTTGATCAAAATCCAGTCGGTAAATCATTCCGTCACCATTAAAGAAAGATTGTCCATTCGGAAAGGGGAGTCCTCCAGAGTTAACAGTACCGACAGGGGCGATCAGAAAAACGTGGCCATGTATATCACTAGGTAGTTTTCCTTCGCTTATCGTTAGTTCAAGCCTGGTAAGTTCCCATCTGTTGGCAGTCAGGATTGACTCAGGGACTAACGGGCCGCTGGAAGAAGTGGAAGGATTAAGATTGTGGATTTCTTCACTCATGATTGTAGCCTATTAATTCAAAACAACTGAAGATGGAGAGTAAGATAATTCGGGTAACGTCATCACTAATCTTAATTTTTAAACTTCTAATCTTTCAGGATCATAATTGCTCTTTAACAAAAAATAGCTGATACAATTTGTTACTAATCATTGTCCATTCTCCGAACTGTTTTGTCAATCCCATACTGGTCAATTTATGAGCAAAAGTAGGTTTTATGGACACTGGATCAACGCTATGCAAAATTGAGTGGAGCGTTGCCAATAATTCGGGATATTCTTTTAAATGTAACCAGTGTCGCTGTAAATGATGGGTATAAATGCCGACATTTGTGGTAGAAGTTGCTAACAAATGCTCTAGGGTCATTTCTCCCCGACTCAGGTGATAGAGGGCGATTTGTACTAAAGCGGGATGGCCATCTACCATCTCCATTAGTTGTTGACAATGCCCTCCTTTTTCCCAGTCCAGACCGTAGCATTGAGCTAATTTTGTAACTTCTTCCTGGGAAAAGTGGCTTAACTGAATGGGTAATCCCACATTGAAGGGGGACTGGTTAAGCTGGAGCGGGACGTAGATTTCTGTGGAGTGAACGATAACCAGACGGAGTTTCTGCCAGAGGGGTGAGGTTTTGCTTTCTTCGTACCACGATCGCAGTAGGGGTAAAAAGTCCTGGGCAACGGCGGAATGTTCAAAAATTTGGTGGGCTTCGTCTAGGGCTAAAACAAGGGGATGTTGAACGGATTTTAGTAAATAATCTTCAAAATAGGAGGTACAGCTTATTTTGCTACCTAAGTCTTGATCCCAATATTCGTCTAGGCGGGGCTTGAGGTACAGTTGTCGGGCAATGTTGGCACAGAGCCAGCGCAAAAATTGATTGAGGTCGTTTAAAATGACGCGATCGACTTGGTCTAGGTTGAGGCTGACGGTGTGGTAGCTTTGGGTTTTGGCAAATTCTAAGATTCTCAGGAGTAGGGAGGTTTTGCCCATTTCCCTCGGTGCTTTGATACGGATTAGGGTTCCTGGTTTTCTGATTTCTTGTTTGATTTGGGCTTCGACGGGTTTACGTTCGAGATAAAAGGGGGAATCGAGGGGGACTGCGCCGTTGGGGTAGGGT
>QBMS01000181.1 GCA_003249095.1 Snowella sp. | reverse complement strand
GTTAAGTCCTTGTCTTGTAAGGATTTCATTCTAATAATTAGACTGAACCAGTGCCGTTGCCCTAGTCGAGCAGGGGATAAATGCTCAAGCCCAAAAGGTAAATTTCTCTATTTGGAATCAAATTACCTCCTTTAGCCGACAATATCACACCCTAAAATCCTTGGGATATTTTGCTGATGCTTTACCGATTCATTTATTTTTAGCAAAAACTCAAAATTTAGTTGACACAATTAGTAAAACTGATTTTCAATCAGACCAATTAGCAGTTTTAGCGGCCTCTGGTGTTGATGTTATTTTAGGTTCTGGCTATTTTTCTAGCTCTCCTCAATTAAGTTTTGCCATAGATAATCGTAACTTGCGATCGCGCTCTTACCTTTTGGCGACGGGATCAATCCCTTCTATTCCCCAGATTCCAGGATTAGAGCAAGCAGAATATTTAACCCTTTCTAGCTTAGGGCAATCTCAATTTGATCAATCCATTAAAACCTGGACAATTTTAGGGGCAACTCCTAACGCGATCGCGTTTGCTCAATATTTATCCAGTCTTAAGCAAAGAGTTATTATACTGACTAAAAATGCTCATATTCTTCCCCAGGAAGACCATGAAATTGCCCATTTATTAAAAGCTCAATTAGAGGCGATGGGAATTCAAGTGATTACTCAAGTTAAAATTCAAGAGGTAAAAACAGTTAACTCGAAAAAGAGAATTATTTTAGAGAAACAGGTGATAGAAAGCGATGAAATTCTATTAACTTCAGAAGCCAGTCCTCAAACAAATAGCTTGAATCTCAATGAGGTTAACGTTAAATTTGATCAGACTAGGATTTTTACCAATTCCCAATTGCAAACCAATAATCCTCAAATATATGCTTGCGGAAGTCTTTTAGGAGGTTACAATATTTCTGAAATTGCTGAATATGAAGCTGGGGTTGCTGTCAATAATGCTTTATTCTCTACAAAAATTAATCTCAATTATTCCCTCATTCCCTATGGTTTTTCACTCTATCCAAATTTTGCGCGAATAGGATTAACGGAAATTCAAGCTAGACAAAAATCAGACACTAATATTCAAATATTTAAAATTTATTTTAATAAATCGCACAATCAAACCCAACTTTTAGACACAATAACGGGAATTTGTAAATTAATTATAAATTCAAAACAAGAAATTTTAGGGGTTCATATTCTAGAAAATCAGGCAGCCGAATTAATCACATTGTTCGCTTTAGCAATTCAACAAAATATTAAATTAGACCAATTAGTAAAAATTAATTCTCCATCTCCTATTTTTAGTGAAATATTACAACAATTAAATTAATTTTGGGCGCAAGCCTTGCGCCCCTACAAAATTCTTAACATTACCGATTAGGGGCGAATTGTGATCGCCCTTTATTTTATTCCTGAACAGAGATTGCTATGATGGATTGAGGCTTTTTTGTCAAACTGCTACACTTTTCTCGAAAATCGCGATCGCGTCTTTATGCAAACTTCCTTGATCCCTCCCCTTTTGACTCTTCCTACTCGGACTGCCACCGTTAGCCGCACCACCAAAGAAACCGATGTGTTTGTCAGCCTCAATTTAGACGGTCAAGGCAAATGTAACGCCGCAACGGGGGTTCCATTTTTAGACCACATGATCCAGCAAATTGCCTCTCATGGGTTGATTGATCTAGAGGTCAAGGCGACGGGAGATATCGAGATTGACGATCATCATACCAATGAAGACGTGGGTATTACCCTCGGTCAAGCTTTAGCTCAGGCTCTCGGCGATCGCAAGGGAATTGTTAGATTTGGTCATTTTATCGCACCTTTGGATGAGGCTTTGGTGCAAGTTGCCTTGGATTTTTCAGGACGACCCCACCTCAGTTACGGTTTAACCATTCCGACTCAACGGGTGGGAACCTATGATACCCAATTGGTCAGGGAATTTTTTGTCGCCATTGTCAATCACAGTCAGATGACCTTGCATATTCGTCAACTCGATGGCATTAATTCCCATCATATTATTGAAGCAACCTTTAAAGCCTTTGCTAGAGCCACTCGTATGGCGTTAGAAATTGATCCCCGTCGCACCGATGCTATTCCCAGTTCTAAGGGCGTTTTGTAAGTCGCGATCGCCTTTTCAACTTGATCCCTGATACAAACTACTTCACATTCCCTGTTTTTAGGAAAATCACGATACCATTAAAACTGAAAATAATCCAGTGAGGAGACGAGTCAACATGGATGTCAAATTAATTCTGGCCATATTAACGGGTTTATTTATTGTTACAGCCCCTTTTTTCGCGACTAAAAACGGTTTTTACGACTCTGATAACTATGATGGCAATGGTTCTGCTCATTAGAAAAGTCTAGAAACAATCTAGGGGGTTGTTTCTCCTGTGAAACGAATTGCCAGAACCCATGAGCAAAACGCGTTTACCATCGACTGAACAGCGATCAATATTATCCTGTTTTCCCTACGGCATTGGTTATGGCCCCGATGGGGTGAGTTTATTGTTGCGCCTTGGCCCCTATCGCATCCTCCTGGATTGTGGACTTTCCGATCTAACACCCCTATTAACTCAGGGAATGGCTCCTGCGGATGCGGTTTTTTGTAGCCATGCCCATAGCGACCATGCGAGGGGATTGTTGGGATTGCATGAGTGTTTTCCCAAGTTACCGATTTATGCGAGTGGGGTGACGACTCAGTTGTTGTCGCTCAATTGGTTAAATGAAAAGATTGCGCCTGATTGGTGTCGTCCTTTGCAATGGCGATCGCCGATTCAGTTATTCGAGAATTTAAGCGTGGAACTGTTTTCGGCGGGTCATTTACCTGGGGCAGCGATGATTTTGTTGACCTATGAATTGCCCAACCGCACCTATAAGGTTCTCTATACGGGAGATTTTTCCCTCTCGAATTTGCAATTGGTGGAAGGGGTTTCCATTGAAACGTTACGGGGTTTAAATCCCGATGTGCTGATCACGGAAAGCAGTTACGGCACTAAGCGGCATCCCCATCGTCGCCAACAGGAAAAACAGTTGATGCAACAAATCGATCAGGCATTGCAAGGAGGCCAAAGTGTTCTCTTTCCTGTGCCGATCCTGGGAATTGGGCAAGAAATCCTCAAATTATTGCGATCGCATCATCAATTTACGGGACGGGATTTAGATATTTGGGTGACAGGAAATTTAATCCAAACCTGCGATCGCTACGAAGAACTTTTATCCCAATTGCCCATTGCTGTCCAAAATTTTGCCAAACATCAACCGCTTTTTTGGGATGACCGAGTATATCCCCGTTTGCGGCCGTTACATACCGAATCCACTTTTGATTTGGGAGAAAAACCCTGTGTGGTGTTGACGGATCAGTTAGTGCCTTTTTTGAGTTCCCAAACCGCGCCAAGACCCTGGCAAATCCTCTTGCCCGAAGACCACCCCGATGGCATCATCCGCGACCTGGCTAGTCTTCCCCAGAGTGAGTTTCTGCAAAAATCTACCTATCTCTTGGCCGAGCATAGTGATGGTCGCAATACTACGCAATTGATTCACAATTTACGACCCCAGCATATTGTTTTTGTGCATGGTTCTCCGTCGGATATTGGGGATTTGACGAGTTTAGTGGAGTTACAGAGTCGTTATCAACTCCATTCTCCCGCGAACAATACGTTGGTTGAGTTACCTATCGGTGAGAAGTTTATTCAGCCTGCTCCTCCTGTGATTACGCTCTATGGGGGAGAGGTGAATGAGATTGATTCGGCGATCGCGGTGACGTTGGATGACACGATTACCCAAGATCCCCGTTGGTATCCTTTTGCGGATACAGGTTTGATCGAGGCACGTTGGCAGGGAGATGAGTTGGTTTTGCGGGGGATTTCTCAACGGGAGTTACGCAGTCAAGCCCAGGAGGAAAAACGTTTAGATGATCTCGATTGTTGTAGTAATTGTCTGCACTATCGTCATCAACGCTGTTGGAATCAGCGTTCTCCCCTAGCAGGTTTTCGGGTGACTCCAGAAGGGCATTGTCCTGTTTTTGAAGCTTTACCTGAATCCTGATTTTTGGCGATCGCGAATCTAATACAGTAATGTTAAGTTACTATTGCTGGCCTAAAGCAAAACTTTATTTTGTGTTAATATTTTTCCTACTACTCTAGTAATAAGCGTAACAGAAATCATAAATACCCCTTTATAAGAGGAAAGTCTGATGGTTAATGTAGTTCGAGGCGACATTGACAAGCCTGAAGCGTCTAGAAGACTAGCGAGCTATTTTGAGAGTAGAAATGATCTTGAGGGTACTTTATATCTGGGGTATCCCATTATTGGCACATCCCAAGGAGGATATGAGATTGACGCACTGTTAATTTCCAGGGAATATGGAGTAATTGTTTTCAATCTTGTCGAAGGTGTTAATGCAGATGTTGATATAGAAGAAGCAGAAGACGAAAGTGTTACCAAAATCCAGTCAAAACTTCTTACAAATAAATCCTTGCTTAAAAGAAGAGACTTAGCAGTTCCAGTTAACGCTATTACCTATGCACCAGCTTGGAAGAAACAACAAGTTGACGATAAGTACGTTGTTGCAAGGAACGAACGTGATCTCGAAGATTTTCTAAAAGAAGAATCTATAAAATGGGTTAATAGTGGTGAATATTTTGAAAAACTTAATTCTGTTATCCAGGGAATTACATCTATTAGAAAAAGAGGACAACGCAATTACATCAAACAAGAAAACTCTAGGGGTGCAAAATTGCGTGATAAAGTAGAAGCTTCTATTGCTAATTTAGATAGACATCAGAGTGAAGCAGTAATTGAAACCTGCGAAGGAGTACAGCGAATTCGAGGATTAGCTGGTTCAGGCAAAACAATTATTTTGGCTCTCAAGGTTGCGTATCTTCATGCAAAACATCCAGATTGGCATATTGCTGTCACCTTTAATACTCGTTCATTGAAAGCTCAATTTAGACAATTTATTAATACATTTGTGATTGAGACTAAAAGTGAAGAACCAGATTGGTCAAAGATTGACATAATTCATGCGTGGGGTAGCCCTTCTAAAAATAATCGTGACGAAGATAATCGTGGAATTTATTATGAAATTTGTAAAAAACACAATATTGAGTACAAAGACTTCCGTCAAGCTAAAGCCTTGAGTTCTTATACCGAAGCATTTGATTATGTTTGTCGAGAAGCATTACAAAAAATCAAAAAATTTGAACAATATTATGATGCTATTTTAATTGATGAAGCACAGGATTTTTCTGGTGATTTTCTTCGGCTTTGTTATGAAATTTTAAGAGAACCAAAAAGATTAATTTATGCTTATGATGAGTTACAAAATCTAAGCAAGAAGATTATGAAATCTCCTGAAGAAATTTTTGGATTAAATGATAATGGTCAACCCCGTGTCCGCCTTCATCAAGAGCGACATGGTGAGCCTAAACAAGATATTATTTTAGAGAAATGTTACCGTAACTCACGCCCAATTCTAGCCTCTGCCCATGCTCTAGGTTTTGGGATTTACAGAAATAATGATAGAAATATCAGGGAACCAGTCCAAATGTTTGATAATTCTGGATTATGGCTAGATATTGGCTATGAAGTGGTGAGTGGACAGTTAGAAGATGGTAAGTTTGTTGAACTTGCCAGAAATAGTAACACTAGTCCAACATTTCTTGAAAATCATTCAGCCCTTGATGATTTAATTATTTTCAAAACTTTTAATAATAACCAAGAACAGATTGATTGGTTAATTAATGAAATAGAAACTAATCTGAAAAACGATGAATTAAAACATAGCGATATCATGGTTATCCATTCAGATCCATTAAAAACAGAAGATGCTGTGGGAAAAATTAGAGAGGAATTGTTTAAAAAAGGGATTAACTCAAATTTAGCTGGTGTTAGCACTTCTCCTGATGACTTTTTTGATGAAAATTCTATTATTTTTACTAGTATCTATCGAGCTAAAGGCAATGAGGCTGCTATGATTTATGTAATAGATGCTCATCTCTGTTTTTCTGGCCCTGAATTAGCCCGGAAAAGAAATATTTTATTTACTGCAATGACAAGAAGTAAAGCATGGTTAAGAGTTATTGGTCATGGTAAAGATATGGAAAAATTACAAGCTGAATATCAAAAATGTAAAGAGGCCAATTTTGTACTCAAGTTTACTTATCCAACAGAGCCAGAGCGTCAAAAAATGAATCTAATTAATAGAGATAGAAGTTCTCAAGAGAGAAATAAAATACAGGATGCAACGAGAAATGCTGAAAAACTAGTTAATTTACTTGAAAGAGGGGAAATTCACCCAGAAGACTTACCTCCTGAAACATTGGAAAAACTGAAACAGTATATTTAAAACTTTATTTTTTGTGATGACCGATTATCGAAACATTTATAAGCAAATTGAGATAATTACTCAGAAATTAATCTCAGTAGGTTGGCTCTCCTGAATAAAAAGTGATAATCAAAACTTATCATGAAAAGCAAGCTAAAA
>QBMS01000180.1:1178-6568 GCA_003249095.1 Snowella sp. | reverse complement strand
GTTAAGTCCTTGTCTTGTAAGGATTTCATTCTAATAATTAGACTGAACCAGTGCCATGATGATAGTCTTTCGTTTTAATTTTAACTTCACTTTTTTAACTAGTTTGGGTCTACCAGACCTGTGAGGTAAAAAATTTGTAGAAGTCTTGCTGTGAAAGGATTTAAGCTAAATTAATGATAATTTATAGTTACTGTTAGTTTTAAATCCTGAAAACCTTGATTTATAAAGCTTTCAGGGATTTGTAATAATGTAAACTACCTATCAAGTCTGGTAGAGCCACTAGTTTTAACGATATCTTTAGATTGCGAAAAGAACAAAAATCAGTTATTGTACCCATACAATCAGTAATATTAAAAAGAAATGACGACTAAGACGATCGCCTATACCCCAGATTATTTTCAGAGCTTGGCTTTTGACACGGATTACCAGACCCTGGCTTCCTATATTGTGGAAATTTATCACCCCACAACAGTGGTGGAATTCGGTTGCGGGCCAGGACACCTCAGCCGAGAATTGGCCAAATTAGGAGTAGAGGTGACAGCCGTTGATGGCTTTTCCCGTCCCGATTTTACAGATCTGTCGGTAGAATTCTCTCCCCTCGATCTGAATAATCCCGACGCGATCGCCGCTTTTTTTTCAAATAAACGGTTTGATCTCGCGGTTTCTTTAGAAGTGGCAGAACATTTACAGCCCGAAAGCTCCCCGACCTTAGTTCAATGGCTCACCCAAGTTGCTCCTGTTGTCGTTTTCTCTGCCGCCGTCCCCTGTCAAGATGGTCATGGACACATTAATCTGCAACCCCGTGATTATTGGCACAAACTCTTTACCCAAGCTAATTTTGTCATCGGCGATCGCATTCGTGAAAAATTACGCGCCCATCCCAGCGTAGCCCCCTGGTATCGCTACAATGTTTTGGATTATGTTCATGCGAGCCATCCCCAAGCCCCCTCACTTATCGAAGTCATTGATCGACTGATCGCTTCTGAATCGGCGGCGGCAACAGGTTATTACGATGAATCTAGAAAACTTTATCTTTTAGAACAAAAAACAGGAATTACCAACTCATGACTGCTCAAAGTCCCAATTCGGCAGAAAAGATAGGGAAGAAGATCGTCTTAGGCGTTACCCAAATTATTCATCAGGAAGATTTAAGGGACTATCACTATCCCTGGTGGTTCTTATCCAATTTTTTTCAGGATTAACTAAAAAACCTAAATAAATAGGGATTTTCCATAACAAATAAAAAGGAACAGATAAGAGCGCGAGTCCAGAAATAATTTTACGGCCAAATTTTATCCAGGCAAAGAAAATCGCCAAAAAAATCATTGCCCCCATAATGGTAAAAAGCATCACTGCAAATGGGCCTGTTCCCAATAAACTGACCAAAATAGCCCCCGTCATTCCCAATCCCCAAAAAATTACCAACAGAGATAGGGGAGGAACCGACAACTCCAAAGCTAAAGCCAACAATTCCCACCGTTTGAATTGAATTGCACTCCGAAGTAAATAGGGAACTTGGGTAAGGAGTATTTGCAGATTGCCATGTTCCCATCGAGTTCTTTGCACCGTTGCGACGCTCTGCTCTTTGGGTAATCGTCCCGTCACTTGAATCTGGGGACAAAAAATCGGTGGATAACCCGCTAAGGTCAGATCAATTCCCAATTGCAGATCTTCTACGATATTTCCACTGGCTAAGGACACACTTTTAATCGCCTTCCAGGGAAACGCCATCCCCGTACCATTTAACAAACTGGGTAATCCGAGTTTCATCAATCCTGTAGAGCGGACAACGTTTTTAACCAAAAAAGCCAAAGCTGAAATTAAATCCTTCGTACTGGGGTTTTTAGGGGATTCCATTAAGTAGGCGGCTTGGACGGGACGATTGGTTTTCTTAGAAATACCTGCCAAGGTTTGTAAACAATCTGGTTGGCTAGAGCAATCTGCATCAATAATAATAAGGACATCGGGCGGATTGGATTCTAGAAAACTGAGTCCATAGTCCAAAGCATAGCCTTTGCCCCGCTTCTCTGGGTTGTTCCGTTCAATAACGATCGCTCCATACTGTTGAGCAACTAGAGCCGTATTATCAGTACAATTATCCGCAATAACGATCAAACGGTCGTCATTTTTAAGCTGGGGGATCAAGTTTTCTAGAGTTATGCCAATTTCAGCCGCTTCATTATGAGCAGGGATAAGCACAGCAAGCTTGATTCGCTCAATCTGACCCAACTTCTGCTGGGGACGGTGGGGAAAAAGGGCTACCAGACATTCCACGAACAGAACCGTAACAGGTACAAACAACAGGTAACCAATTACAATGAGTAGAAAGGAAGAGAAAGAAACAAATAGACTAATCAATAGCTTTACAGAAAATGTAGATATTTAGTCATATCAAACAGTCCTTGAGATGGATAGGGTATGGAAAGAGACTACTCTAATCCTCAAAACGGCTACCTACTCTTTTGATAAAATTGGTATTATCCTCTGTTTGATTGAGACCGTTCACTTTGGCAAAATACTGAAGAACCATCGCTACTGATTGTAGCCTATCCCTTCTATGAGATCTAGCAATGTTAATATCAAGATTTATTTTTAAGCCAATGCTACTTCTAAAATCTTGCGGCTAATTTCCTGGGGAACGCTTTCTTGCTCTCCTATCCTGTTTACTCTATTCCTTGATAGATCGGAGTTCGCGATCGCTGAGAATTTGCGAATTTATGAATACTGGAGCCTGTACAGTTTTGTCAATGATAAAAAAAACATCAAATAAAATCCAGTCAAAAAAGAGATTAGGGCCAAGGGGAACGGTTGTCTAAGGTCTTATTTTGAATGTATAAAATGACTAGAGATTCCAAACTAAATCTTAGTCACAGTAGCTTTTAATATTAATTCAACTGTAATTCACGTAACTCGTTAGATTTTTGAGCAGATTGGCCCACTTTGGTTAAAATAGGCTCTTTGAGTAGATTAGCCAATTCTTGTAATTGGCTGATGGCTTCTGCGCCTTCTAACTTCATTAACTCTCGGTCATCCCGCATTTCTGTCCAAGTGATGCCGTAATCAGACACCAAAAAGCGAATGAGATGATTCTCTCCCAAGCTCACCATAAAAGATGCGCTATTCATTTGTCCGCCGCAGGTGTAGCAAGATGCCAAATAATTCCTATTTTCCAAAACAATCGCCAAAGCTTGTAAATTCATCACCAAGTCTTGAACGAAGTCTTTATGTTGCTGCGCGAGTCGTGTAAACACGGTGCCTCCTAGTTAGTGATACCTAGATAAAATCTTAATACTTTTTTAAGATTCCGTCTCAGTCAGTATGATAATTCATTTTTGTAATCTGGTGTCAATCCTGGTACTTTTTCTTTTCCTCCTTGCTCACAGTAGCTCACTTCCGAGAAAAATTCTCGTATTGAGGGTTACTTATTGACCGAGTTGTGATGAACTCCTGAAATTTGAGTTTTTTGGGCGATCGCCGTTTCAGAGCCTCGAAACCCAATAAGAGCGTAACAACTCAATCATTCCCAGAGTAGAGTTCATAATTACCATTGAGTTCATATTAGGCATAAAAATCGTCCACTGCTTGAGCAGTAAGCATTTGAACTCAGTCAAAAGATGGTTACTCTGCCATTTAACTCTATTCTTTTGATATAGACTCCTGATTCTAATCCTAATTCAATTGTTTCAGCCCAGCATTTTTTGTGAAGACGATGTTAACGTAATGGAACAAATTGATACTTGGGAGTTATCTTGCCTGGTGATGAACACTGAACTAATTTTTAATATTGCGAATCTTTTTGTCCTGCCATTTTGGGCGTTAATGATTGTGTTACCTAATTGGGGCGTAACGAAAAAGATGATGGATTCCCTGCTACCTTTTGCCCTGTTGGCCAGCGTTTACCTCTATTTATTCGTGACGGCCATTACTCCCGAATCCGCCGAAGCCCTTGCTAGTCCTAAGTTAGCCGATATTGCGAGAGCTTTTGCCGATCAAAACGTAATGGCGACGGGTTGGGTACATTATCTGGTGATGGATTTATTTGTGGGACGTTGGATCTATCAACAGGGTCAAAAAACGGCGGTCTGGACAATCCATTCTTTGATTTTGTGTCTCTTTGCGGGGCCGTTGGGTTTGTTGTCCCATATTCTGACGACAGTGATCCGCGATCGCTTTTTCGCGAAAGAACCAGCCGATATTGCAACCCAGAGTTAAAAATTGGGATCAGGTCAGGCGTTGAAAGGTTAATTTTTGGCTCACTTGATCCCCATGCCAACGCAGTAAACTCGCCCCCTGTCCCACTGATAAACCTTGTAATGCGATCGCCCGTCGGGGAGATTCGGTGGCTAAGGCGATCGCGGATTCGGGAGAAGCAATTCCCCAGTCTAATAAATTATTAACCCCAGCGAGTAGAGGTAGAGTCGTCCCCGAAAGGGTTCCATCGGATAAACGGGCTGTACCTTGACTGACTTCGATTTGTCGCTCATCCCAGGGATAAATACCATCGGCTAACCCCATCGGCGCCAGGGCATCACTCACCAAAAATGCTCCTTTTTCGGCATAACTGGCCTTTAATAAAATATCTAACATCGAGGGGGAAACGTGCTGACCATCGGCAATAAAACCACAATAAACCTGGGGATTACGAATGGCCGCCGCGAGTAATCCAGGCTGTCGGTGGTGTAGGGGAGGCATGGCATTAAAGGCATGGGTAATCATGGAAGCCCCTAATGCAAAGGCATTTTCAGCTTCAGATTCAGTGGCTTGGGAATGGCCCAGGCTTACGGTAATGCCCAGGGATTTGAGGTAAGGAATAATAGTATTACTAGAGTCTAATTCGGGCGCAAGGGTAATAATTGTGATTAATTCGGGATTTTTGCCTAAAACCTGATGAACGTTTTCCAAAGTCGGTTTCAGTAAATACTGGGCGGGATGGGCCCCTCGTTTTTCGAGATTCAAAAAAGGCCCTTCCAGATGAACTCCTAAAATCTTGGCCGTTGGTTCAGTAAAGGATTTCTGAGCCGTTAGAAAAGTTTCAATCACCGACAGCGATCGCTGAATATTTTCGATAGAAGTCGTAACAATCGTCGGTAAATAGGCATCTACTCCCTCTTGCCAGAGAAATTGGCCAATTTTTTCCAATAACGGAAGATGATGATAGTCCATGTCAGGAAAAGCTAGTCCTAAACCGCCATTAATCTGTAAATCTACCCCTCCCAAGGAGAGCCAATCGCCCTGCACATCAAGGATTTTATCGGACTGCTGAGAAAATTCAGTTTCAGATTGGGGAATAATTGCTTCGATTCTTCCTTGGTTATTAATCTGGAGTTGTTGTAGGTTGCTATAACCTGGTAAGTGAGCATTAATAATTTGGATATTGGTGAGCATGGGTT
>QBMS01000180.1:0-1168 GCA_003249095.1 Snowella sp. | reverse complement strand
CTGGAAAAGTTTGGGAAATCAGGCGATCGCTATTTTGAAACTTACTAATTTGATACTCCTCATCTACTAAATTACAAACAGAAATTGTCGGTTGCTTGGGATTTCCGATAAAATTACGTCCACCCAAAGCCGCATGATCCACAATCCAATATTCCAGAATTCCCATTTCCTCATAATCCGCAAATTTTGAGTAGTAATCATCCCGCCAATTCGTAGAAACAACTTCAATGACTAAGGGGATAGAGGCTCCACTACTGAGAATAGATTCTTTTTTCCAACGAGATTCATTAGGCAAATTAGCGCGATTCATCACCAAAACATCAGGAAAATAACCAGAATCCTTGTTGTCAGGTCTTACAATCACTTGATTAGGAATCAAATAGGGAAGATCTAACCGATCAATCATCCCACTCAGCTTGATTGTCAAAAATCCTTTAATTTCTTCGTGTTCACCAACAGGTTGGGCCATTTCAACAATATTTCCATGATGGAGTTCATAACGGACATCGGAATTTTCAGGGAGCCAATCGACAAATTCCTGAAAAGTCGTAATTTTGGGTAGGGTTTGGATCATGACTTTATAATTTACGGATAATAAAATGTTGACTGCTATTTTAACTTAATCAGAATTTTTTTCAACATTTAGTCGCATAGTCGCAGAAATCGCGATCGCGGATGTTAAAATCGAGCTATGTTGGATAGTCCATATAAATTTCTAGCCGAAACTTTTCCCGAAGACTAAGCAATTTGGTTATTGTGTCGTCCGATTAAACATAAAATTATATTTAAGGTAAAGTACAAGGCAATGGTTCAGCCTGATTAAAGGCAGAAAGGATTACTGGGCAAAGGATTAGAGAAACAAAGAAGCAAATATAAGCTTGGAAGTAATGGTTATAACTTTACAGGGGTGTTAAGGGTAATAATACTATAAATAAATCGGTAAAAAAAGGAGAGAGAGTATGTCAATCCAAAAGATAAAGCCAATCCAAGAGTTTAATGATTCTATATTTTGCAATGGGAAAGAAAAAGAATTATTTAAACGAGACTGTCCTCATTGTCACAGCGAGGAAGTGAAAATTCATTCTCATTACAAAACGAAAAATAATGGAGAGAGAAAAATATTTATCTGTCAAAAATGTGAGTCACTATATTCAGAAACGTATAATAC
>QBMS01000017.1:2974-45985 GCA_003249095.1 Snowella sp. | reverse complement strand
GTATTATACGTTTCTGAATATAGTGACTCACATTTTTGACAGATAAATATTTTTCTCTCTCCATTATTTTTCGTTTTGTAATGAGAATGAATTTTCACTTCCTCGCTGTGACAATGAGGACAGTCTCGTTTAAATAATTCTTTTTCTTTCCCATTGCAAAATATAGAATCATTAAACTCTTGGATTGGCTTTATCTTTTGGATTGACATACTCTCTCTCCTTTTTTTACCGATTTATTTATAGTATTATTACCCTTAACACCCCTGTAAAGTTATAACCATTACTTCCAAGCTTATATTTGCTTCTTTGTTTCTCTAATCCTTTGCCCAGTAATCCTTTCTGCCTTTAATCAGGCTGAACCATTGCCCTATATTTAATAGATTGGTTAAATCTTTTTGATTGGGATCAAAATCAAGTACCAAAACTTTTTTGGCAAAGCCTTCTGGTGATGGCAAAGATAATATACCAGCAAGATTAATTGCGGTAGTTGTTTTTCCTACTCCACCTTTATTGTTATAAAGCGCAATAGTCAGAGCTTTATGCTCATTGTCGATGTAATGTTTAATGAGAGCAATTTTTTCGTCAATATTATCTGCTGTTAATTGAATATTTGTTGTACAAGCATAGATAACTCTACCATGACGACGAAAAAGTTGTATGTGGTTTGCGTTAGTTACAATTCCCCACGCTGTTTTGAGACAATTAGTTTCTGTCTTGTTGAGATAGCCTTTTAACTGCTTAACTGCTGATTTATAGCTTTTGCTGTCAGAGTCTAAGCTTATAGTTCTATTTTTTAATTCAATAATTAGAGACGCATCAATTGGAGTGTGTGAAAATTTTTCGCTAGTAGTATTTTTCCTCGCCGCTATGTCAACTTTATTACTACCTAATCCAGTTCTATACTCTTGTACAACTTCGCCGTTGTCAAAAATGAATCCCAAAATTTTTAAAACTTCTGGAATAATTAGATGTAAGGCGATCGCTGGCTCATCTGCGGTAGGTGAAAGATTTAACCACGCTCGCTTTAAGGGGGAATTAGTCATGATGTGTCAGTATGAGAGGAAATAACATAGTATCACGCTACTGAGTAAAAAGGCAATTGTCTGAGCTAATTTAGCAAAGAATGACAAATCAAAATCCAGCAATCAATGCCCAGCAAAATCGCGTTTCAAATTGTTAATCTGTAATTTTTCTAATTTTCCTGACAATATTGATTCGTCTGAGTAATAATATTCTGTTCTTTTTTACCGATTTGTTGCACTTGATCCTGCGCTAATTTAGCTGTCGGAATATCTTTTGTTTCTAATGCTTTAACAAAACTACGAGTTGTTTCTGCATTACCTTGATAAATCTCTGCTAGACCTTGCTGATATTCCGTTAATTTAGGATCTTTTAGCTCCATTTTTTTTAGTTGTTCCGAGGCTTGTTCAAAGGCATCGGCTACTTCTAATACCGTTTTAATATCTTTGGTTTCTCGATTTTTGGCACTTTCTTCAGCCATTTTTTTTGTGATCAAAAAGATCTTTTGACACTGAGCCGTTTTTGTTTCAGCACAACTCCCTAATAAAACCGCGATCGCAGGAATAAGACAGAAGAAAGAGATGTATCGTTTGTGTTGACTATTCATACTACTGATAAATTTTTATTTGAGATTACTATTCTTTTTCTGATTGGGTAAACGCAAATCAGGCGTATTTCTAGGGGATAAAATTTGATTTAAGGCCCGTAATTGCTCAACGGTTCCCAAACAAATCAAAGAATCACCGTCCAATAAAAGCGTATCTCCCATCGGCCCGACAATTAAGTTTCGGTCTGCCCTGCGAATGGCCAAAACCAACGCCCCTGACTGCGATCGCAATCTCGCTTCACTCAGGGTTTGACCAATATGATTGCAGGTTTCGGCTTCGATGCGGAATTCTTCCATATAAAAAGAGCGATCGGCTCCCGTTAAAATACCATCCACGAAATCCACTACCTGGGGTCTTAGGGCGGCGGCAGCTAATCGTTTTCCCCCCGTAATATAGGGAGAAACTACTTCATCGGCCCCTGCTCGTTGCAATTTTTTGACCGCTTCTTCCGTACTGGCTCTGGCGATCGCTCGAATGTCAGGATTAAGGGTTTTAGCCGACAGCACTGTATAGAGATTTTCCGCATCGGAAGTCAGAGCCGCCACAATACAAACCGCCTGATCAATTTTCGCTGTTAAGAGAGATTCGTCCAGAGTCGCATCTCCCACAATCACTTGATAGCCTAGATTTTTTGCCCTTTCTACCTGGGCCGCATCGGAATCAATAATCACAAAATTAATGCTTTCTGTTTGAAATTCCGCCGCAATTTGGCATCCCGTCCGCCCAAAACCGCAGAGAATATAGTGATTGGTTAATTTTTCTAACACTCGCTGATCCTGCCTTTGTTGAATACTCTCTTGAAAATATCCCTGAATAAACGCTTCTGTAAAGCGATTGACCATATAACCAATCGTCACTACCCCCATAAAAATTAAGACAATGGTAAATAGACGCGCTCTAGCATCTAGGGGATGAATTTCCCCAAAACCGACCGTTGCCAAGGTACTGGTTGTCATGTAAGCCGAATCTACCCAAGTCCACTTTTCTACAAAGCGAAACCAGAAGGTTCCGAGAATAAATACCCCCACAAAGGCAACAATTCCTGCCAAAAACTCTTGATGAAAACGACGGATTTGCTGGTCTCTGGTATTTAGCATCGGTATTAATGTCTGGGTCTCATGAAAATTCGTCCCGAAAGGGTATGACTCGCTTTAAGATCAGGGTATAGTTTTTAGATCGAAATGAACAACTTTTTGCCTAAATTCTGGCTACAATTTTCCAAAATCCATACCGCAACTTCAATCAGGAGTTAATTGTGAGTCCAACAACGCTACTTGATCATCCTGGGGTTTCCCCTGAATCTACCGCTTCTCGTTCTTTTAATCAAGAGGATTTCAATACCTATGTCATGAATACCTATGGACGATTTCCCATTGCGATCGCCAAAGGAGAAGGTTGTCGTCTTTGGGATACCACAGGGAAAGAGTATCTAGATTTTGTGGCGGGGATTGCAACCTGTACCCTGGGTCATGGCCATCCCGCCCTAGCCAAAACGATTGCAGAACAAATTCATCAATTACATCACGTTTCTAATCTCTATTACGTTCCTGAACAGGGAGAACTGGCGAAGTGGATTGTCGAGCATTCCTGTGCCGATCGCGTCTTTTTCTGCAATTCAGGAGCCGAAGCCAACGAAGCCGCTATTAAATTAGTTCGTAAATATGCTCATACTGTCCTAGATTTTTTAGAACAACCTGTTATCTTAACTGCCCACGCTAGTTTTCATGGTCGGACATTAGCAACGCTCACTGCAACGGGACAACCCAAGTATCAAAAGCACTTTGATCCTCTGATGCCAGGGTTTGCTTACGTTCCCTATAACGACATTGGGGCAATCCAAAATGCTGTGACCGATCTCGATGAGGGTAATCGTCGTGTTGCGGCAATTATGCTAGAACCTCTACAGGGAGAAGGCGGCGTTCGTCCAGGAGAAGTCGAATATTTCCAACAGCTACGTCAAATCTGCGATCAGAATGATATTTTACTGGTCTTTGATGAAGTGCAAGTGGGAGTGGGTCGCACGGGCAAACTCTGGGGCTACGAAAATCTGGGTGTTGAACCCGATATTTTCACCAGTGCCAAGGGGTTAGCGGGCGGCGTTCCCATTGGGGCGATGATGTGCAAGAAATTCTGTGATGTGTTTGAACCTGGAAACCATGCCAGTACCTTTGGCGGAAATCCCCTGGTCTGTGCGGCAGGGTTAACGGTATTAAAAACCATTGAGCAGGATCACCTCCTAGAAAATGTCTGCGAACGGGGTGAACAATTGCGATCGCGTCTCAAGGAATTGGCGACCAAATATAGTCCTTTATTTACCGATGTTCGGGGTTGGGGATTGATCAATGGGATGGAAATTAGTGCCGATAGTGATATCACTTCCATTGAAATTGTCAATGCCGCTTTAACGGAAGGTTTATTACTCGCCCCTGCTGGCCCCAAGGTTCTACGCTTTGTGCCGCCCTTGATTGTCTCGGAATCTGAAGTCGAAAAAGCCATGATTCTTCTGGATAAGGCGATCGCCAAAGTGAAAGGCTAAAACCAAAACTTCAAGAACCGCTTAGTCAAAGGCTCACAATAACAAAAAGTATTTGACGGCGGTATTTTTTGTCTATAATTTGAGAATGATTATCATTCTTAAAAGAGGACTCTATGACTTTAAGCGATCGCCAAGCCCCCATTCCCGTGACCGTTCTAACAGGCTACTTGGGAGCAGGTAAAACGACCCTACTCAATCGCATCCTGACCCATGAGCATGGCAAAAAAGTTGCCGTTATTATTAACGAATTTGGAGAAGTGGGCATTGACAATCAGTTAGTGATTGATGTTGAAGAAGAAATTTTTGAAATGAACAACGGCTGTATCTGTTGTACTGTCAGGGGTGATTTGATTCGCATCATTGGGAATCTGATGAAACGACGGGATAAATTTGATCATTTAGTCATCGAAACTACTGGACTGGCCGATCCTGCTCCTGTGATTCAGACCTTTTTTATGGATGAAGATGTGCGATCGCAGACTTTGTTAGATTCGGTCGTTACCGTTGTCGATTCCAAACATATCGATCAACATTGGGACTCCGAAGAAGTCCAAGAACAAATCGCCTTTGCCGATGTCATCTTGCTCAACAAAACCGATCTTGTGTCAACTCAAGCCTTGGAAAATCTGAAACAGAAGATTCAGTCTATGAACGTGATGGCTAAACTTTATCCGACCTACGATGCCAATATTGAGATTGATCAAATTCTGGGCATAGAAGCCTTTAGCTTGGATCATGCCCTAGAAATTGACCCCGAAATTTTAGGTGAAGATGCCCACCAACATGATGAAACCGTGATTTCTGTCACCATTGTTGAATCGGGTGATTTAAACGCTAAAAAGCTCAATAGCTGGATTAGTGAACTCCTACGCAATCAGGGGCCAGATATTTTTCGGATGAAGGGCATTCTCAGTATTCAGGGAGAAAAGAACCGCTTTGTTTTTCAAGGGGTTCATATGCTGTTTGATGGTAAAGCCGATCGCCCTTGGTATCCCCAAGAAACCCGCAAAAATGAACTGGTTTTTATTGGTCGTAATTTAGACGAAATGCAATTAAAAGAAGGATTTCGGGATTGTTTGGTATGAAAACAAAAATCTCTATCGATTTTCAATTACGGTGGCAGGGGCAGTTATCGGATTATGTAACGGCGATCGCCCATTCCCCTGATGGCAAACTTTGGGCTGCCGCTTCGGGAGGTGGAGAGGTCAGCTTATTTTCTGCGACAACCTTTGAAGAAATTATTCATCAAGGAAGCACAGGACAGTCAGTGGATTGTTTAGCTTTTTCCCAGGATGGCAACTTCTTAGCCATAGCGGGTCAAAATGGGCAACTACAAATTTGGAAAATCAATAACGGTTTGCCCGAATTAATGACAACCTTGGAGTATCCAAAGATTTGGATTGATCGCCTGGTTTGGAATCCGAGCCAAAATCAGTTGGCCTATAGTCTGGGGAAAAGGGTTCATGTTTGGGATGCCACGTCACAAAAAATAGTGATTAGCCGTAATTTTGAAGCATCTTCTGTCTTAGCCTTGGATTGGCGTAGAGATGGTCGTTATTTGGCGATCGCAGGTTATCAAGGTGTGCAAGTATGGGACGCATTGAATTGGGAGGCGGAACCCACTGTTTTAGAGATTCCTTCAGCAAGCGTCGCGATCGCCTGGTCTTTTGACGGAAAGTATCTCGCCAGTGGCAACTTAGACAGCACCCTAACTCTCTATGAATGGGGCAATCCTAGTCCCTGGTTAATGCAGGGATTTCTGGGTAAAGTACAGCAACTCGCCTGGTGTCAAGTCCCCTCCCAAGGTTATCCCCTTCTGGCCGTAAGCAGTGGGGAAGAGATTGTTATTTGGCAACGGGAGCAAAATGATTTTGTGGGTTGGTCAAGCCAGACTACAGGACATAGCGAAAAAGTTACCGCGATCGCGTTTCAACCCCAAAAAACCCTATTAGCCTCTGCGGGTCAGGATGGTCGGGTTTATCTCTGGCATCGGGGTAAACAATTAATCCAATCGTTAAAGGGCGTATCTCAGGGCTTTTCCTGTCTCAGTTGGCATCCAAGGGGAGAGCAACTCATCGCAGGGGGCGAAAATGGAGAAATTCTAATTTGGTCACAGACAAAACGCGGTCAAGGTTTCAATCACACTCCTTAACGAAGTCAGCCACAAAAGCAGAAAAAAGATCGGTATTCTTCTGACAAATCAATATCATTGCTCATTCCTTAGAAGGGAACCCAGCTCAAAAGCAAGGTTGCGGTTTTTTGTTTATCCTTCAACTTCCCTTTCGGAAATAACTGCGGTACGATAAGAATGATAATCATTCTCATTTTTTATTCATGACCCCTAGTTCCCCAGCCCTTGGAGTCCCAGTCCTTCAACCCATATCGAATCCTGCTTCCCCGATAATCCAGCGACCCCGACGACTGCGGCGGACAGAAACCCTGCGCCGTTTGGTGCGGGAAAACACCTTGGCAGTAGAGGATTTGATTTATCCTCTCTTTGTAATGGAGGGTGAAAAGTTAGAGCAGGAAATCCCCTCTATGCCTGGTTGTTTCCGTTACTCCTTGGATCGATTATTGATGGAAATCCAAACCGTTTGGGAACTAGGTATTGGGGCGATCGCCTTGTTTCCCCTCATTGCCGATGCCCAAAAAGACAATGCAGGCACAGAAAGTTATAACCCCCAGGGATTAGTACCCAGGACGATCAAAGCTATTAAGGAGGTTTGTCCAGAGATCCTCATCATTACAGACGTGGCCCTCGATCCCTACAGTAGTGAAGGCCATGACGGCATTGTGGAAAACGGCAAAATCCTCAACGATGAAACCGTGGCAGTATTGGTCAAACAAGCTCTGATGCAAGCCGAAACTGGAGCCGATTTTGTAGCCCCTTCCGATATGATGGACGGTCGCATTGGGGCCATTCGCTCGGCCTTGGATCAAGCGGGATGGATTAATGTGGGGATTTTAGCCTATGCCGCCAAATATGCCTCCGCCTACTACGGCCCCTTTCGAGATGCCCTGGAGTCGGCCCCTAAATTCGGTGACAAAAAAACCTATCAAATGGATGTAGGCAATGTCCGAGAAGCCCTCAAGGAAGTAGATTTAGACATTCGGGAGGGGGCGGATATGGTAATGGTTAAACCTGCTTTGGCTTACTTAGATGTGATTTGTCAGATCAAAACACACACCCATTTACCAGTAGTAGCCTACAACGTCAGTGGAGAATACGCGATGGTCAAAGCGGCGGCAGCCAGAGGCTGGATTGACGAAAAAAAAGTAGTGCTAGAAACCCTTACCAGCATGAAAAGGGCGGGGGCAGATTTGATTTTGACCTATTTTGCCAAGGATATGGCTCTACAATTACAAGCTGATCATCTTGAACATTAGATAATTTTTGTACTGATTTATTGATATTTAGACTATGAGCAATCCCTCACCATCAGATTTAGTAATTCCCAAAAGAGGTTTACCAGTCACGATCATCACTGGTTTTTTAGGGAGTGGTAAAACGACGTTGCTCAATCATATTTTAAACAACCGTCAAAATCTTAAAATTGCGGTTTTAGTCAATGAATTTGGCGACATTGACATTGATAGCCAGTTATTGTCATCTGTTGATCAGGACATGGTTCAACTCAGCAACGGCTGTATTTGTTGCACCATTAATGACGGCTTGGTGGAAGCAGTTTATAATGTGCTAGAAAAAACAGAACGCATTGATTATCTAGTAATTGAAACCACTGGTATCGCAGATCCCTTGCCAATTATGTTAACCTTTTTAGGAACAGAATTAAGGGACTTTATCCACTTAGATTCCGTTATTACCCTAGTAGATGCGTCGGAATTTAAGCCAAATCTTTTTGATAGCGAATCCCTTTTAAAACAATTGATTTATAGTGATATTATTCTTCTCAATAAAGCCGATTTAGTCAATCCTGATAAGCTTTTTAAATTAGAATTTCAAATTAATGAAATCAAGGAAAATGCACGGATTATTCGTTGTCAAAAGGCGAATGTTCCCCTGCCATTAGTTTTGGATACGGGGCATAACCACCCAGAGGACTATCGCGCTTTAATTGAGGAAGAAATTGAACAAACCCAACAGGATGATCACCACCACGACCATGAACACCACCACCATCATTCTTCCCATTTAGATAATGATGGTTTTGTCTCTATTTCCTATCAAAGCGATCATCCGTTTGTGTTAGAAGCATTTCAAGATTTCCTAGCAACTCTTTCTAGTAATGTCTTTCGAGCCAAGGGGTTGCTTTGGTTTACGCAGAGTCCCCAAAAGTATATCTTTCAACTGAGTGGTAAGCGTTGCACCCTAGAAATTGAAGGCTGGTCTGGCTCTTCTCCCAACAATCAAATCGTTTTTATTGGGAGGAATATCAGCCGGGCTGATATTTATCAACAGTTGGCTCTTTGCTATCCCAGTTAAACTGGTTTGGCAAAGCTAACTCAATTTCTTAAATTTCTCGCCTTTTTGTTACTCTAACCCTATTTTTTAAACAAATGACTTCTTTAATTTCTTCCCAAAAACTTACCGTCGACCAAGCAATCGCTGCCCTTCCTACCCAAGCTGCTCCCCCCGTTTCCGAAGCAGAAATGCAAGCTGCTGTTAGAACATTATTGTTGGGGATGGGGGAAGATCCTGATCGCGAGGGTCTCAGGGATACTCCCAAACGGGTCGTTAAGGCCCTAAAGTTTTTGACTTCTGGCTATCAACAATCCTTAGATGAACTGTTGAATGGGGCTATTTTTAGTGAAAATGCTAATGAAATGGTACTAATTCGAGATATTGACCTTTTTAGTTCCTGTGAACACCATATTTTACCGATTATTGGTCGGGCCCATGTGGCTTACATTCCCAATGGTAAGGTGATTGGGCTATCCAAAATTGCTCGTATTTGCGAAATGTATGGTCGGCGACTCCAAGTACAGGAACGCTTAACGGCCCAAATAGCTGATGCTTTACAGGGATTACTCCAACCCCAGGGGGTGGCCGTCATGGTGGAGGCAACCCATATGTGTATGGTAATGAGAGGAGTCCAAAAACCTGGCTCCTGGACTGTGACAAGTTCAATGCAGGGTATTTTTGCTGATGATGCCAAAACCCGCGATGAGTTTATGAATTTAATTCGCCATAGTCCTTCTTTTTACTAGATTTTTTCTCAAGGGAGTAACATTTAGGTTTCGCTTTCTCCCCTTTGTCTTTTCTTGAACACTGTACTCTATGTCATCACCTTCCTTAATTGTTGTCGCTGGGCCATCCGGTGGGGGTAAAACAACATGGATTATCCAACAACTTAAGCATTCAACCCATCCAACTTTTTATTTTTCCCCAGGACTGGGGCTTATCACCGTTGACTTGGCCCACGTTAACTATACCTGTCCCGCAGTGCAGGTCATTGGTGGAGACCAAGAAAAATCGTGGTTGACGAATTTGCCTCGGAATGCGTTGGTTTACTGTGAACTGGGTGTCCATATTGATCTAAATTCAGCCCTGTTTGACCCTTGGCCCTGTCGTCGCTTGGCGGTCTTACCCCCCTGCTTAACGGATTCGGAATGGCATCGTTGGGCCGACGAAATTATCCCTGGCAATGATTTCTTCCCAGAAAATGCCGAGTCTTTACCCAACAATTTATGGCGATCGCCGTTAACGGGAATGGTCTTTGATCCCCCTAGTTTAGAGATGATTCTCGCGGAATTAACCGGGGGAGCCTACGGGGAATTGCAACGATTAAAGGGAATTTTTGAAATGCCAGACGGTCGGGCTTTTTACATTGATTTTGTGCAGGGACTGACGGGGATTGAATATACCGAATTACCCCTTGACCCTTGGTTGGAAGGCCGTCCCCAGCGTTTCAGCGGCATTGAACTGGCTGGTTGGAACCTCAATCAAAAATTGATTGCCGATACCCTCATGGAAGGTTGCCTATCCAATGAAATCCTGACCCATTACCAACAACAGTACAAAAATTTGAATCCCCTAGAGGAGGCGATCACTGGATGAAACTTGCCATTATTTCCTGTATTCATGGTAATTTTGAAGCCCTTAATGCCGTTTTGTCGGACATTGATCAGCACAAAGCAGATCAAATTTATTGCCTGGGTGATTTAGTGGGCTATGGCCCCCACCCCAACGCTGTGGTAGAAATGATTCGCTCCCTCGATATTCCTACCTGCCAAGGGTGTTGGGACGAAGACATTGTAGAGGGTCTGAATGCCTGCGAATGTAGTTATCCTTCTATACTGGCGGAAAACCGAGGTCGAGCGGCCCATGAATGGACAAATGCGGCTATTCACCCTGAAGTAAGGGAATACCTGTCCACCTTGCCCCTAACAATACAGGAAAGCAACCTGTGTTTTGTTCATGGTAGCCCCAACAGTCAGCACGAATATCTACTGCCCAGCATGGATGGTTTTGCCGCCTTAGAAAGGGTTTTATCCACCGAAGCCGATGTTTTATTTTGTGGTCATACCCACGTCCCCTATGTGCGGGATTTGAAGGGAGGAACCATTTCTGTACGGGTGGCGCAAGGGGGAGAGGGTAAAACGGATCAACAATTCACCATCCCCCTGAAACGGATTGTTAATGCGGGATCAGTGGGAGAACCTCGTCATGGTCGCCCCAATGCCACCTATGTTTTATACGATACGGACACAACCCAGGTAATCTTGCGGGAAGTCCCCTATGACTACCAACGCACCTGCGCCGCCATTATCGAAAAAGGTTTACCGCCTATTTTTGCTTGGCGATTGGCCCAGGGATTGGAATTTGCGGAACGGGCCGATGATCCTAGCCACGTCTGCCAGCGTTAGCAAATAGTTATCGTTAAAAACAGAAGCTTTGCGGCAAATTTTAAAGAAAAATAATGGTTAACAGTTATTGGGCTATTTGTAGTGGTATTGAAGGCAATTTGGCGGCCTATGAAGCGGTGTTAGCCGCCATTAAACACCAGAATAATGCCATTAGTGATTTTTATATTCTGGGGGATTTTCTGGGTCTGCAAGGTAATAATCGGGCCATCATTGAGCGTATCCAGTCTCCCAAGGTTGGCGAATTAACTCCCCAAATTTGTCTGGGTTGGTGGGAAGAACAATGTTTGAATCTTCATGGCTTGCGGGGTTCCCCAGATGCGCCAGAATTGATCGCTAAAGTAGGTACTGATGGGGCTAAATTGCTTTGGGAAAGTATTGACTGGGAATTAGTACAATGGTTGAGAACACTCCATTTTGGTTTCCATGAGTTGGATTGCCTACTCATCCACGGTAGTACGGTTAGCTATGCCGATGAACTGACCTTGGATACCCCCGCCATTCAACTATGCGATCGCCTAATTCGGGCCGATGCCAATAACCTCTTCTGCGGGCGATCGGGGTTAGCCTTTGAATGTTGGGTGGAGCCGAAACAATTACAGTCCCAAATCATTACCCTGGACGGCCCCCAAACTTTCCAAGAGCAAGGAAAATCTCCCCGACGTATTGTGGGAGTGGGTAATGTGGGACGGACAAAGGGTCAGGGCAATTATGTTTTGTACAATCCTGCCACAGATACAGTTAAGTTCAAGACAGTTTGCTATTGACCAAGAAAATCGATAGGATCACTACAAAGTTTATTCGCTCTGCTGATCTCGTTCCTTTGGACAGTTTTAAAGCGATCGCATTCATTAGTCGGTTCTGACGCAGTATTAGACATTTGGAAGCCTGTTATACGCTTCTGGATCTACATCAGGAACTTTTGCTAAAATTGTTTCATATTTTAATTGACTACCTCTTTTAGCTCTTTCTTTAAGGTAATTTTCAGTCATTAAGGCAGAGCGTTTTTCTGCGATCGCAGTGGAGATAAATTGATCGATAGAAATTCCATCACGAATGGATCAAACGCATTTTCTTTAAATTTTTCTAGCTTTGTCCGAAATTTTCTTTCTAACTCATGGTTGCCTTGAAAACGTTTTTTGAAGGCTCGCTTAAAAGAATCATCAAAACTAATTTCTATCATTATTCTTCTAAAAACTGCATTAGTTGATCAATATCTGAGGAAAATTTTAGTTTTCCTTCTTTCTCGTTCTTTTTGGCTAATAAATAGTTTTGATAAATTTCGTCACGTTGCTCTTCTCTTAAAAACTGTTCCAAAAGAGATTGTATTTCTTCCTTTTCACCCAATGATAGGATTTTAATCGCTTCTACAACTTCACTAAAGGTCATATTTATCTCCTTAAAATTTTTATATTTTTGTTTCTATAGATAGTTTATCAGCGATCGCGCTCAAACTTCTTAGGGTTTAGGCACAAACCCAAAATATTTAGCGGCCCCACCCAAAACAATAAGAAGTAATCCGCCTAAAATACCCTTGCTCACAAATTCCTGATTTTCAAGACGCTTCCCAATGCCTGTAACCTTTTCATCAAGGACTTTTATATCGCCTCGAATTTCTGCTTGGGAGACTTTGAGATCGGTTAAATCGTCTCGAATTTCTTTCAGGTCTTTCTGGATGTCCTCTCGAATCTCCTTAAGGTCTTGTTGGATGCTGACTAAAACATCCTCTAATTTAATTTCTACAGTGGGGTTAGGCACAGATTATTATTCCTCTGGAGATTTTTAATTGAGAGGGAGAAGTTGGCCGCTTTTCCTTTTCCTTTTCTATTTTCTAGGGTAACGGATAAGGGGGGGCTGCGATCGCCTCTTGAATCTACATTCTGAATCCCAAACAGGATCGCCTCTAACTCAAAACCTATACTCTGATCGCTCTCTCATTTTAGCCTTGCATCCACAGTTACAGCTTAAAGTGCAATCTGGTTTCTGGTTAGTACTACCAGAGAAAAGTAATTCTGGGTTTTCTGTTGTCAATCTAGCCTACGAAGCGGCGATCTCACTACATAACCATAAGCTTTTGTTAGCTATTCTAAGTTGTTTCATCAGGAGAGGGGTCTTTCAAAACAATTAGTTTAGATACTTGAGAACCAAGATCTATTGGCTTAGTATCCTTCACATCTGCAAGATGCAGAACCAATTGTGCTTGTACAAGAGAACGAAATTCTTGGCTTTCTATTCCATTAGCAAGAGTAATTGCCTGTGATTGCCTTTCATCGGAGCGTAAGCGATCATAAAGATCTGTTGCTCTCTTTCTGGTATCCTCAGCCTGCTTAAAAAACAGGGCTGACACACCACTAATTACAGCACCAGGGAACGTGTTCAGCAATTTCTTTGGATTGTCCGTATTTACTGCGCTCATACCCGCATAGATAATAAGCCCAAAACCGACGGTCGCTGCTGCCACACTAAAGTAAAACTGAATCCCAGATTGCCTTAAAGCTTGAGAGTGATAACTCTTAACTAAACCCTCTATTGCCGATTTTATCGGCTTATTTACATCTGACGCTTCAAGCTCAATCCCTTTCAACTTTGCTTGAGGGAAAGATCTTTCAGTCATAGCTCTAAAAATTGAAGCTTTTTCTCTCTCAGACTCAGCTTTAACAAGTCCTGCAATTTTATTAATCTTTTCCGTTTCTAGATCAGAGACACCTTCCTCAATACGTTTACTAAAAGCTCTAGAGAGAGGTAAAAGCAATACCGACGATGCAGCCACTATAGTGGCAAATATCACGGATAACTGATCCCTCGATTGGGATGATGTCGTGGTTAGTTCAACTGGTGCCGGAACTGGTGCTGGTTTAGTTTGTGACAAAGAAGGTTGAGCGTATGATGACGCAACGATGTTACCCACGCATACCAAGCTCACTGAAACAACAAAAAATCTTTTCTGTATTGACATAAGAACACGTTTTTATGGAACAGATAAACCTAATTGACTGTTGAATGCTTGCGGTCTAACTACCGACATTTTCCGTCTAGTCAACCCCTAGAAGACAAAAAGCAGAAAGTTTCCGTATATTCACCCTATAGAGAAAAATCTCCTACATCCTCCAGTGATAGATAGAAACTTTCTGGATAACATACCAGATAGTCACACTATCCAGAAAAATTCTGAATATCGTCCGATGGAAAAACCTCCCAAAAAGCTTCTTGAAGAAGTGAGTAATATCATTCAGAAAAGGATGACCGCCTTATTGTTGATAATAGAGAATCAGAATTTTAACTCAAAAGTAATTCTGTGGGAAGATCGCCAATAATCCGTTTAAAAATCTTAACATCATTTAACCCCTGAGACAAAATCAAAGAACCCTGCACCAAAATAACCGCTTTTTCAGCTTGCTGTTTCGCCACATTTTCCTCCATTCTCTCTGCCATTAAAACCGCCGCGCCGCTAGTCATTGTATTTTAGTAAGGTAAGCTAGAGATTATTGAGCGTGATAACATGAGGGTAGCCACATGACAGTTAGAGAACAACTTAGCAAAGAACTCGAACAAGCCCCCGACTCATTAGTAGAAGAAATCCTTGACTTTTGCCTATTTATCAAACAACGCCAGCAAGCCAAAGTAAATAATCAAGCAACTGAAACAAAAACCAACGGAATTCTTGACCTATTAGAGCGCGTCAAAGAAATTCAAGCCCAAGTTCCCACCGAAGAATGGGACAAACTTCCCCATGATGGCTCAATCAACCACGATCATTATCTCTATGATTCTCCAAAAATTGAAGGATGAAAACAGTTTTTGCTGACACTGGCTACTGGATCGCTCTACTCGATCCACAAGATACACTTCACTCCAAAGCGATAAATGTAAGCATTACATTAACTCAAGTGCAAATTGTCACCAGTGAAATGGTACTTACAGAAATCCTGAATCATTTTTCTAAACGTGGCAACTTCCTGAGATACGCCGCTGCAAACTTCATTGAAAGCCTACAAGAGAATCCCGCAATTACGATCGCATCTCAAACCGATAGTATTTTTCAACAAGCACTCATTCTCTACAAGCAACGCCCCGATCAAGCATGGAGCCACACCGACTGCTCCTCATTCTGCATCATGCAACAACAAAATATCCTAGAAGCATTGGCATACGACAAACATTTTGAGCAAGCTGGATTTATCGCTTTATTGCGTTCTTGAATGATCTCTCCGTTAACTCGTACAAAAGCCTAGATTCAGAACATTATGCCTTTATCTCCTCTCAATAACAACGATTTATCCTATCCAAGCCTCAGATAATCGTTGAACCTGAACATGAAACGTATCACGAGCAGAACCCGACAACAAAATTGCAAATAACTGATCTCGTTCCCTTGGACAGTTTTTAAAGCGATCGCCAGTTCAGGTTAAAGCAGGCACAATACAGCGACTAGCCATTCTTCCCCCCGACAAATTACGAGCGGCTGGCCCCACCCTTAACGCGGTTAATCCTCCCATGAGAAATAAGTTGCTTTTTCCCCACCGTAAATCTTGTTCTAGGACGGGTAAGCCATTAACCAGAGGAATAGGAAAGACTTTGTTCATAGAAGATAATAGGGGTTCTGTCTCGGCATTTAAACGAGTGCCAGTCGCTAACCAAATGCGATCAAATTCCTGGGTTGTACCATTATCACACTCTACCTGCCAGTAGTTTTCTTGCCATTGAGCCTGTACCACTCGACAACATTCTTGAAAGCGTAATTGTTGACGATGATTTGCCCGTCGTAATTGAGTCATCACAGCCATCGTCAGAGAGCCGCCATCCCGCGCTTGTTGAATCATTTCCCAGCGATCACCCCAATGGGGTTCATTCCAAAACGCTTTAAGATATTTTGGGCCCAACCAACCTGGATCAGAATCAAACAATTTTTCTCGGAATTGACGGCGATGGGTTAATACGACTTTTGCTCCCCGCGCTAAAGCTCCCAATGCCAGATGTCCACTGGTCAAACCACCGCCCACAATCAATATTCGTTCATTTTTAAGCGATAAAGTCCGTAAATCAATCTGATTAGCATGACAAAGACGGTTTTTCGGAAAATTAGCAGGAATTTCTTTTACCCACTCAGGAATATTAGGCTGATGACTCCCTGCGGCCAAAACAACACGCTGAGCCAACAGCGATCGCCCATCTTTTAAACTCAGCAGAAAACATTGGCGAGAATGGTCAATAATCGGTTCTAATTTTTCTACATTTAAGGGGACAAGTCGAGACTGGAGTTGCCAACGTTTCACCACATCCTGACAAAATTCCTTGAACAAAGCCGTTCCTGGGAGCGAGTAGGGAGGATATAGTTCCTGGGGACGCAATTCAGCAAAACGACGCAGAGCATAGGCATCGGGATCAGGATGATGTACGGCGGGCGATCGCAAATGGGGAATTTCTAAAGCAGCAAACTGATGATGCCAACGACTCATCCAGGCACCACTGGCATCAAAAACCAAAATTTTTCGATGGAGGGATTTTTTCTTTTGGAGTAAGTGAGTTACTAAAGTCAAAGCTTGCGGCCCAGCACCAATAACCGCTAAATCAATGAATTTTGGCAGATCTAAAGGGAAATCAGACATAGTAAAAAAAGGGAACAAAACAGTAGTTCGACAAAATAATCAAGGATGGCGATTCGTTGTAAGATAATTAGAATGATAATCATTCTCATTTTGTTCTATCATAAATTATCCGAGCTTAAAATATGGCTGTCTTCAAAACTGGCCCTTATCTTCGTCACTGTTTTTTACTGCTCGTCTCCTTGACGGCCATGGGTCTAGGAGGGTGTGGAACGGGTTCTCCCACTATTTCTGCTTCTCCTACCGAAGAAACCCAACGCTTACGAGTGATTACCACGTTTATTCCTGTGACCAACTTTACCAAGGCGGTCGTTGGCGATCGCGCTGAAGTAACCCAACTGTTGCCCACCAATGTCGGCCCCCACGATTATCAGGCAAAACCAGAAGACGTTCAAAAGCTGGCTAGGGGAAATGTCTTAGTCAAAAACGGTCTGGGCATGGAAGAATTTTTAGGAGATTTACTTAAAAATGCAGGGAATGCTAATCTGAAAGTGATTGACTCTAGCAAGGACATTCAACCCATCGCTAATGAAGAAAAGCACGAACATCATGATCATGACCATGAAAAAACTTCGGAAGCAAAACACGATCATGGAGCCTTTAACCCCCATATTTATCTAGACCCCAAACGAGCCATCAAACAGGTAGAAAATATTCGAGATGGACTAATTGCGGCTGATCCAGAGGGAAAAACCATCTATAACACCAATGCCACCGCTTATATTGAAAAACTCAAACAACTAGATAGTGAAATTGCTCAACAACTGCAACCCTTTGCGGGAAAAACCTTTGTTACCTACCATGACTTCGCTCCTTATTTTGCCCAAAGCTATAATCTCAAGGCAGAATTTTTGGTGGATATTCCCGAAGAAAATGCTTCCCCAGAGGATGTTAAACGAGTGATTAATGCGACCCAACAATCTAATCTTAAAACGCTGCTCACCGAACCCCAAGCGGTCGGTAGTCCTTTTGCGGCTTTGGCGAAGGATTTAAAGGTAAAAGTGAGTACTTTCGATCCGTTAGAAACCAGTAATGGGGAGGCATTAAAGCCCGATTATTACTTAACTACCATGCGTCAGAATCTTCAAAATCTAGAATCCGCTTTTTCGGGTCAAACCCAACAGTCGTTGTTGCCAATCATTTCTCCGAGAACATTTTTGATGATACAACCCCAATCTTTACTGCTTAGTTTTTAGGGGGTATGGCTTGTCAAAAATTATCTTAGGGGTTGAAGGCTTAACGGTTTATCGCGAAAATCGGGCGGCAGTGCAAGATGTCTCTTTTTCTTTGGAAGCAGGGACGGATATGGCAATTATTGGCCCCAATGGTGCGGGAAAAAGTACATTGATTCAAGCAATTCTAGGGATTTTACCCCGAAAAACGGGCAGTATTCATATTTTAGGTCATGCTTTGAATCAGAAAGGACATTTCCCTGCTCCTGTACGGGACGCGATCGCCTATTTACCCCAAAATTTTTGGTTTGATCGCCATATTCCCATTACCGTCGAAGAATTAGTCGGCTTAGGTTGGGAGCGTTTAGGATGGCAGTTACCCTGGTCGGGCTACAAAGCGCGTCGTTTAGCGGTATATCAAGCGTTAGCCCAGGTAGATAGTGTCCATTTGAAAAAACAATTGATTAGTGGACTTTCGGGAGGAGAAACCAAACGGGTGTTATTGGCCTATTGTTTAGTTCGTCCCCGCCGTTTGTTGATTTTAGATGAGGCTCCTGCTGGCTTGGATGGACTGGGCGAATCAGATTTTTATCAACTGTTGGAAAAACTAAAACGGGAACAAAATTGGTCTATCTTACAAATTTCCCATGACTTAGAGATGGTACGACGACAATGCGACCGCGTTTTGTGTTTGAATCGCACCTTGCGTTGTCAGGGAGTCCCAGAAGTTGCCCTTTCCTCCCATAATTTAGCAGAAGCCTACGGTGCGGAGTTTGTCCGTTACCGACATTCCCATTCCCCTCACAACTCTTGGTAATCCCATCGGATCATGGCTATACAAACAGAACTCCTTCGCCTGGTTGAACTATTTCAATTTCCCTTTATGCAACGAGCCGTGATCGGTGGGGTACTAACGGGATTAATGGGCGGAATGTTGGGGAGTTTTACGATTTTACGCCAATTATCTTTTTTTAGTGATGCGTTGGGTCATTCGGCATTATTGGGCATTAGTATCGGGCTATTGTTAGGACTCAATCCCTCGGTTGTTCTTTTACCCTTTGCGGTCTTTTTTGCCCTTGGTGTCACTTATTTATTGGAACGCACCCAATTATGGACGGATGCCTTACTGAATATTATTTATTCTTCCTCTTTAGCGATCGCAATCATTGCTCTGAGTTTTGTCGGACAATATAAAGGAGGAATCAATAATCTCTTATTTGGGGATATTTTAGCGGTACAAGCCTTAGATTTAGGATTTAGCGGAGTATTGTTAATTATTTGCACCTTGTTTATTGGCTTAACGCTACGAACTCAGATGTTATTAACGCTCAATGAACCTTTAGCGATCGCCCGTGGGGTTTCCGTTTCTCTCCATCGCACCACGTTTATTGTCCTTTTGTCCTTAGTCGTCGGAGTTTCTATTAAGGCGATCGGCGTTCTCTTGGTCAGTGCCTTTGTTGTCATTCCCGCTTGTGCAGCCCGTTTGTTAAGCCGAAATTTTAGCAGCTATGTTTTAATTTCCTCTGGATTAGGAGGATTAAGTGCTGTACTGGGAATGGTTCTTTCCGCCTCTTTAAATTTGCCCTCTGGCCCCAGTATTGTCACAACTCAGTTAATGATTTTTTTAGCGGCTTTGGGTTGGAGCCGTTTTTATTAAAATTGTCAATGCCGCTTTAATGGAAGGTTTATCGCTCGCTCCTATTGCCATCTATTGATCAGTAGCTTATGGTTTGCTATTATTGAATATAAAACTTTTTAACCAGTATTAAAGTCATTGCTAAAACATCGAAAGGTTTTGAGGAATTGCGCCAACAAAGCAAAGTCGTATGTTAACTCGCTTACAAAGACTAGCGGATGGCATCTTTATGTTAGCCATGACTTTAATGGTTTTACAATTTGACTTACCTGATCTTAATAAGCAGTTATAAATACAAGGCGATCAACTTTATGACAATTAATTTATACGAAAAAGACTTTGCAGAATGGTTATCTTCCCAAAAAGCTGCTTTAAAAAAAAATAATTGGGAAGCCGTTGACGTTGAACATTTGATTGAAAATCTAGAAATGGGTGATCCGAAAAATACTTTAGAGAGTGATTTATTAATCCTAATTGCACATTTACTAAAGCTTTACGTACAAAGTGATGCACCTGACTGGATGAATAAAAGCTGGTATGATTCGATTGACGAACATCGTTTAAGAATACAAAGTGCTTTAGAAAAATCAGGGTCATTATGTCATTATTTACCTGATGCAGTTGAAAGAGTTTATCCTAAAGCAAGACGACTGGCTATTAAAGAAGGAAAACGAGCAGATGGAAGAAAAGTAATTAAGCGTAAAGAATCAGACTACCCAACTCAATTACCTGATGGATGGTTCGATTATCTCTTAGATGAAGATTGGTATCCTGTAAACAGTAAACAGGATTTGGTATGATCTACCCGACATTAAGCTGTTAAGCATTCAAATTGTTAATTGAGACTGCGACGAAGCTGAGAGAAAGGATTTGATCATCTGTACTAAAATTCTAAATAAGTATTTCAAATGCGTCATTATAAATTTCAGATAGGGTATCATAAAAACCCCATCCAATGTCGCAAGTATCACCCACAATTTTCTGGCAACGTTCGTCAAATGAATCTTTTAAATCCTCCTTGCATATTAATTCAACTGCCTTGTCGAACATATTTTCCATACTATTATAGAATGCCTCATTGATATCGCCATAGGCATTGGTAAATTTTACCCCTTGTTCTACATAAAAAAGCATAATATCGATCAGCTTTTCAGGAAATTGGCAAGTCTTTTTATAATCAGCAATGGCTTTTTTGGCAACAGAAAGCTTTGCATTCCCATAACCACGAGTCGGGAAAAACTCATTTTCAATAATTTTTTTGTACTTGGCAATTATTTCTTCATTAGCTTGCGGTAAAAGTTTGGTTTGATAATATTCTTTTATCGCTGGATATTTCCGAAAGATCTCAGTAATATCTTTTTCTAAATCTTGTTTAGAACAATCTTTAAAATATTTTTTGAGAATTGTTAGGTTTATCGTTTGAGAAGTCATTGTAATTGGATAACGAGTAACGAGAACTACCGTGATTGTAGAGTAAAGTCTGATCGATATAAAAAAATTACAAAAATATTGTGAGCGATAGACCTTTTCTGATTAACTAGAGTCATGGATGTTACTTGGACGCGATCGCACATTTTAGATTTAGCCGACTGGACTGCGGCTGAATACGATATTGTATTACAAACCGCCTGTAGTTTTCGAGACGTATTAGCAGGACGCACCAAAAAAGTTCCCGCCCTTCAGGGACAGGTCGTCACCAATCTTTTTTTTGAACCCTCGACCCGTACCCGTAGTAGCTTCGAGTTGGCGGCCAAACGTTTGTCGGCGGATGTGATGAATTTCGCCCCTGGCAGTTCTTCTTTGACCAAAGGCGAGACGATTTTAGACACAGCCAAGACCTATCTGGCGATGGGAGCCGATATCATGGTGATTCGTCATCAACAGGCGGGCGTTCCCCAATTTATCGCTTCCGAAATGGATCGGTTGGATGTGGGCGTTAAGGTGTTAAACGCAGGAGATGGGCAGCATGAACACCCTTCCCAAGCGTTATTAGATTTATATACCATCGCCACCTTATTAGATTACGAAAAACCCTGTGTAGAACATTTAAAAGGGAAAAAAATTGCCATTGTGGGGGATATTCTCCATTCCCGTGTGGCCCGTTCTAATATTTGGAGTTTGACCGCCGCAGGAGCCGATGTGCATTTAGCGGGGCCACCGACGCTCTTACCTACTTTATTTTCGGGGATGAAGGGCGCAAATCAAACGGGAAGTTTAACGCTTCATTGGGAATTGGAACCTGCGTTAGTCAATGCGGATTTTGTGATGGCCCTACGCTTACAAAAAGAACGGATGACGGCCCATTTGTTACCCAGTTTGCGGGAGTATCATCAACGCTATGGCATCACCCGCGATCGCCTCAAATCTTGCAAAGCTGAAGTCAAGGTTTTACATCCAGGTCCCGTTAACCGAGGGGTAGAAATCAGTTCAGATTTAATGGACGACCCCCAATTCAGTCTCATTCAGCAACAGGTGACGAGCGGTGTCGCGATTCGTATGGCTTTGTTGTATTTAATTGGAACTTCTGAAGATCCTTAGCTTTCTTGCAAAATATTTTGCAAAATTTCCGTCGTTACTTCATCGGTAATAATCACTTTGCCGATCGCTGTGGGCAAAATAAAGCGCACCTTACCCGCCTTCACTTTTTTATCAGTTTGTAAAATATCAATAATAGTGTTGGGGTCTAAATGACTGGGAATTTGCGTCGGTAAACCTGTTTTTTCAATTAAAGCCCTTTGTCGCTGGGCATCTTTTTCATTCCATAACCCCATTTTTACCGCAATTTTTCCCGCCGCCACCATGCCGATTGCCACCGCTTCTCCGTGATTCACCTGGCTATAACCCGTCAAACTTTCCACCGCATGACCAAGGGTGTGACCGTAGTTCAAAATTGCCCGAATACCTGATTCTTTTTCATCCTGACTCACCACATCCACCTTGGCTTGACAGGAACGAGTAATAATCATTTCTAGCAAAGAGTCGGGTAAATCCGTTAAATTTTCCAGACTTTTTGCCTGTTCCAATTGTTCAAATAAATCCGCATCCCAAATAATGCCATATTTAATCACTTCGGCTATTCCTGCCCGAAATTCCCTTTCTGGTAAGGTTTTCAAGACCAACGGATCAATGAATACCAAACGCGGTTGATAAAATGCGCCGATCAGATTTTTACCTTGGGGATGATTAACTCCTGTTTTTCCTCCAATAGACGCATCTACCATCGCCAACAGAGTCGTGGGAACCTGGACAAAATTGATGCCCCGTAGCCAAGAGGACGCGGCAAATCCCGTCATATCCCCCACGACCCCACCACCCAAGGCAACCATCGTCGAAGAGCGTTCTAGGCGTTTTTCTAGGGCTGTATCGTAAATTTTGGCGATCGCGTCTAGGGTTTTATGGGTTTCTCCCGCAGGAATGAGATGAACCGAGACTTCAAATTCGGATTGTTGGAGGGAATTGAGGGCAATCTCTCCATAATGCTCAAAAATCTCAGCGTTAGAAAGGAGGAGAATTTTCTTGCCCAGTTTTAATGTCGCTAAATAATTGCCTAATTTAGACAAATTTCCAGGATTAGTGATAATCTCGTAAGGACTTTGGGGCAGTGGAACAGAAATAACAGAAGTCATAAATTAGGCGATCGCTTCAAGTAAGATAGAAAGTACAATAGCAAAGAATTGATTTTTGTTAAAAGAGGTTTACGTTTATGGCTGCTGGTGTTGGTGCTTTTTTCGCCTATTTGATCGTTTTTACGGGAATTACCCTCGGTTTAATGTACGGTTTACGTGCCGCAAAAATTATCTAATCGTTAAAGTTAAACGAAGGGCGATCGCTATGCTTAACCGAGCAATCAGGAAGTGGGTGATCGCTTTCTTATAAAGTAATCTGTTTAATGGCTTAAATGACGAATTGTTAAGTGTTTAAAAGTGGTCGCAAACGATGCAACCAAAAACCCAAACCAAATGCGATCGCTAAAGTAAAGATCATGTAACTCAGACTAATTAAACGAGTAACTAGGGGCGGATGAATTGCCTCGACTTCAATCGCTTTTCCGATTTGTAAAGGTTGACTTTTGCTCGAAATATTGGGCGAAACAGTGACAGTCAGTTCATGGGGAGAACCATCAAAAAATTGTTGTTGCCAACGAAATTGGCCTTGACTGTCTGTTTCAGCTTGAGTGGCAAAAATCACTAGATTACTTTCTAATTGATTAGCCTTAATGGTTAGTGGTAAATTACTAATCGGTTTTTGAGTTTGAGGATTAATCGCTTTTATTTGAAAATCATTTAACTGTCCGACTGTTGCATTTTCTTGCCCTAAAAGTTGAATAGTCGCTCCTAAAATCTGTCCTTGATCCCCAAGAGAATGAGTCATTTCCGATTGGTGATGTTCATGCTCTGAATGGGAAGATCCGACTTCGGCTGTAATACAAATAAATAATAAGGTGGCGATCGTCACAATGATTGCGCTACTCAACAATAAGCGGACTCGTTGAGGGACAACTTCTCCTGCTTGTAAACTTTCTCCTGCCCCAATAATCCACCCCCCACCGAAACCTATGAATAGTAATAAGACTAATAAAATTACATAATTACGATATTTAATTTCATTTTCAGAAACAGACAAAGATAGGGTTTGTTGAAATGGTTGAAAGCTATCGACGATCAGGGGATTAACTTCTAATTTAAACGTGTAATTTCCCCGAATGGGCAGGATTTGTTGAAATTGTAATTCTCCTGTTTTGCTCGGTTGGGTGATGTCTAACAGTGTTGTTCCTTCTACCCAGGGAAAATCTGTGGAAAACCAGGGCGATCGCGGGGGAGTTAATAAAGTCAAGTGAATATTAGCATTATTTAAAGCTTTACCTGTTTTATCTAGGATTTTAAAGGTAAATTTGACAGGTTTTTCGGCTAAAGGACGAATTTTTTCTAGGGCAGGTTCGGTCAATAGTTGCACAGACGACTGAGAGGATTGGGAAAAAACGCGATCGCCACTATAAAAATGGCTCATCAGACAAATAACGCCGACGAGCAAAGCAAGTTTAAAATATTTCATTGTTAATTAAACTAAAAAAAGATGATAAATTGTGAATAAAATACTCACCTTAACGACAGCACGTCCCCCAGCATTGGGGTATTTACGGGGCAAAGCAGTATTGTTTTTTACTGTAGATGCGGCTTAATGCTCAGACAAACTAATGACAAGAAACCGTTAAAGTATGGTGACGCAAAGAATGAACTTGATTGTGCATGGCAGGATAGGTCGTGAAATAAACCGTCCAGAGCGTTAATCCACAGAGAGACAAATAAAGGGCAGACTGTACGGGAGTTGAAAGCGTCCAACGAACAGCCCGATCAGATAAATTAGAAAAAGCTTGAGTTGTCATCTTGTACCTCGCAGATGAAAAATAAAGAGAACTGTTGAGCAAACTCGGCGGGCATCCTGGCTATTCAATCCTCAAAAATTATTGAATTACAGTTGCGGGACAGCGTTGGATTTGCACCAATCTTTCCCCGTTACCTCTGATGACTGTTTCCCATCAGAACCGAATCCCATCAGTATATCACCTCGATTCTCTCCTACTGAAATTCTTTGGTTAGTGATAAATCCTTGCCCTGATTTTTGAATGGGGTTGCAACGTGGCAAAATGTTAAAGAGACATTAACTAAACACGCTGATTTATTAATCCACTGCCCATGACTTCGGTTTCTGATTGTTTTCAATCCCTCCGTAATTCTCACCAATGCGCCCTGATTCCCTTCCTCACCGCAGGAGACCCCGATCTTGCCACCACTGCCAAAGCTCTACGAATTTTAGACCAAGCTGGAGCCGATCTCATTGAATTAGGGGTTCCTTACTCCGATCCCTTAGCTGATGGGCCTGTTATCCAAGCCGCCGCCACTCGTGCCTTGGGTCATGGGGTGAAGTTAGAAGATGTTTTAGAAATTGTTAAAGACGCTCAAACGGATATTAAGGCTCCTATTATTCTTTTTACCTATTACAATCCGATTTTTTATCGCGGTGTGGAATCCTTTCTCAAACAAATTGTGGAAGCGGGCGTGAAAGGATTGGTTGTGCCTGATTTGCCCCTTGAAGAGTCGGAAAATTTGCTTAAACCCGCCGCCGCTTTAGGAATTGATTTAACTCTCCTGATTGCGCCAACGAGTCCCATTGAACGTATTCAGGCGATCGCCAAACAATCCCAGGGCTTTATCTATTTGGTCAGTGTGACAGGGGTGACAGGAATCCGCAGTCAAGTGGCCACTAGGGTCGAAGAATTAATCGCTAAAATTCATGAAGTCACGGATAAGCCCGTTGGCGTTGGTTTTGGCATTTCTCAACCCGAACAAGCTTTACAAATGAAACAATGGGGAGCCGATGCCGTCATTGTAGGTAGTGCTTTTGTCAAACGTCTTGCGGAAGGAACCCCTGAAGAAGGCTTAAAATCGATTGAGCTATTCTGTCGAGACTTAAAGGCGGCCATTATGTAGAGGCGGCGATCGCCTAAAATCGACAACTTGAAAATTTTGGATATCCTAGATAAGAGGATGATAATTTACATAAGCCAATTTTTTAATGCCCTGTTTACTTAAACAAAAGATAAGGAGAGATTAATGCCAGTAGGATTACCTGAATTTATCGAAAACCCAGAAAATCGTTGTCCTGTTATTTTATTATTAGATACTTCTCGTTCAATGTCTGGCCCCCCCATTGAGGAGTTGAATCGGGGGTTAATGGCCTTTAAAGAGGATCTTTTGCGGGATACCCAGGCCTCTCTGAGTGTGGAAGTTGCCATTATTCAATTCGGTAAAACGGTCAAGTTGGTTCAGGATTTTGTCACTGTTGATGAATTTTCTCCTCCTAATCTGCGAGCAGATGGTTTAACCCCGATGGGACAGGCGATCAATTACGCGCTAGATTTGTTGGAACAGAGGAAAACAACCTATAAAAGTAATGGAATTCAATATTACCGCCCTTGGGTTTTTATGATTACCGATGGGGCCCCGACAGATATGTGGAAAAACGCCTCCAAACGGTTACAAGAGGCTGAACAGGCTAATAAGTTATTGTTTTTTACCGCCGCCGTAGAAGGGGCTGATATGGATACCCTCAGCTATATCACTCCGCCCGATCGCCCTCCTGTGATGCTTAATGGATTAGATTTTAGTTCTCTCTTTATCTGGTTGAGCGGTTCCATGAAGCGGGTTTCTAGTGGGAAAGTCGGTGATGTGATTGTGCTTCCTCCCGTTGGTTGGGGACAAATTACCACCTAGTTCAATGGCAATAGTCCAACGTTTATTGTGCATCGGGTTGATGGGGTTAGGGTTAGCCAGTTGTGGAGATGGGCGATCGCCGATAACATCTTCTCCATCGGTTAAACCTTCCCCTAAAGCCTTGCCTCTTTATCGAGTCTATGAATTGCCCCACAGTAGGGTTCATACGTTGCGAATTCCTGTTCAGGGAAATTTTGAAGTCACGGTTGCGGTTTCTCCCAATTTAAGAACGGTTGCTGAATTTGCTACTAAAAATCAGGCGATCGCGGCTATCAATGGCGGTTTTTTTGATGCTCAAAATGAAAAAACAACGGCTTATCTGACTCAAAATAGTCAAATAGTCGGTAATCCCCAAGAGAATGAACGATTAACCCAAAATCCTAAACTTAAGCCCTATTTATCTCAAATTTTTAATCGCAGTGAGTTTCGTCGTTATCAATTCGGAACTATTAACCGTTATGCGATCGCACTCCATGATGCCCCCATTCCCCCAAATTGCGAGTTGAAAGATGCGTTAGGCGGCGGCCCTCGTTTGTTACCAACAATAACGGCGACGGAAGAAGGGTTTTGGACAGAAAATCAAGGAAAAGTGATTAGGGATGCGATCACTCTGAAACAACGAAATGCTCGTACTGCGATCGGGATTATGCCATCGGGGGATTTGCTCTGGGTAATGGCGGCTCAAAAAAAGGAATTGGGGCAAAATTCGGGTTTATCCTTAGCAGAGTTAGCAGATTTTATGCGATCGCAGGGAATTCAAGAAGCGTTGAATTTGGATGGAGGAAGTTCTTCGGGAATGTATTATCAGGGCAAAATATTTTTGGGTAAACTAACTGCAAAAGGCGAACCTGTGGTGCGATCGGTCAAGTCGGTTTTCGTGTTGCGATCGCGGTTTTAAAGTTTAGTCAAGAAGGTAATATAGATCACATTTGTCCTAGCTATAATGAAATTTGCAACTGATAATCATAATTTCTGTTTCTGTAATCTTATAAACTAGGCGATGTTCATCGTTAATGCGTCTTGACCAATAACCCTTAAGTTGATGTTTTAAGGGTTCGGGTTTACCGATTCCAGAGAAGGGATGGCGTAATATATCGTCAATTAAGTTAACTATTTTTTTATAGAGTTTTTTATCTTCTATAGCCCATTCATTGAATTGTTTAAAGGCTTTCGGATCAAATACTATATTTTTCATGCCATTCTTTTGCAGTAATCGTCACTAAGTTTTCTTTATTTTCTATTCTTTCAATGGCTTCGGATAATTCGCGCTGATTGGCTTCTGTTGAAAGAAGATATTCGGTTGTGTCGGGTTCAGTATCAGATACTAAAATAATAATATCTACATCTGTACCTTCTTCTAGTTCCGTAGAATGAAGCTCTATTTTTCCTTCTCTACCAACAATTCCTTTCTGTTTAATGGCTCTAATCACGATTTTTCTCCTAAGATGTGAAGCGGTTACGGCTATTATATCAAAACCAGCATGAGTTAAAACCGATGAAAATAAAAGCGATCGCGTTCTTAAACATTAATCAACCAAATAACAGCGATCGCACTTTCAAAAGCCAAAATAATCGCAGTTTTAAAGTTTAATTTTTTGAGATAAATTACTCGATTTCCCAGTCTTCCAATTGTAGTTGGGGAATGCGTGAAAATTCTCTAGTATTATGAGTAACTAAGATCAAATTATTCGCTAAAGCAATAGCCGCAATTTGTAAATCGTAAGCCCCAATAGGTGTTCCCTTCGCAGAAAGTTGAGCGCGAATTTCTCCGAAAATTATAGCAGACTGGTCATCAAAAGGCAAAGACACAAATTGACTCAAAAATCCTTGCTGTAACGTCAGATTACGCTCTGGATTAGCACTACGAATTGATCCGTAAAATAATTCGCCCTTCACAACTGAACAAACAGCAATTTCTGAAAGTGGGATATTATCCAGCTTTTGTTTTAGATGAAAGTTTTTGCCCTTGAGGTAAACAATACAGACATTAGTATCTAGTAGATAAATCATCAAAATGGCTCTCTTTCTGCTTGTTCTGGCTGTGGGTGTCTGATAAATGTTTCATCTTGAATACAACCATAAAAATCGCTCAATTTTGTTGTTATTTTTGCTGGTGACGCTGATTCATACACAAGAATAATATCTAATTCTGTTCCTTCTGTTGTTTCGGGTAATTGAATTTGTAAAAGTCCATTTTTACCAATTAGCGATCGCACTCTCATAGTTTGCATAATTGTTTACCTCTGACAAAATGTTTCTATAATAAAGCAAAACTTAACCAAACCTTTTCTGTCACTCTAAGAGAATTGAATTTTTTGAAAAAGACTCAATGATTGTTTTCTCCTATAAAATCTCTCATTATGTTTTAATCCAAGGTCTTACATTGTGCTTGAAAACGCAAGAGATGATCGCATAAAACGATCGCCACCATCGCCTCTACCATTGGCACCGCGCGGGGTAGAACACAGGGATCATGACGACCTTTCGCCGCAAGGGTGGTTTCTTCTCCTGCATTACTCACCGTATTTTGTTCCTTTCCGATAGTTGCAGTTGGTTTAAAAGCCGCTCGAATAATAATATTTTCACCATTACTAATGCCCCCTTGAACCCCGCCTGAACGGTTCGTTCGAGTCCGCAATTGACCTGTTTCATCTAAATAAAATTCATCATTGTGTTCACTGCCTGTTAATAACGTTCCCCCAAAACCAGAGCCAATTTCAAAACCTTTACTCGCAGGGAGAGACATCACTGCCTTAGCTAATTCCGCCTCTAACTTATCGAAAACAGGTTCTCCCAATCCCATTGGCACATTTCTCGCGACGCATTCCACCACACCGCCAATGGAGTCTTTATTCCGTCGGATTTGATCAATCAGATCAATCATTTTTTCGGCACAATCGGCATCAGGACAACGCACAATATTGCTTTCAACCTGTTCTAAGGTGACAGTATTCGGGTCAACCATGCCTTCTAAATTCTGAATACGTTTGACATAGCCAATAATTTCGACTCCTGCCACTTGATAAAGGATTTTTTTCGCGATCGCACCTGCGGCGACCCGACCAATGGTTTCCCTCGCTGAAGAACGACCGCCCCCTTTCCAATTGCGGATTCCGTACTTGGCATCGTAGGTTGCATCGGCATGAGAAGGACGATATTTCACCGCCATTTCATCGTAATCCTGGGAACGGGCATCCTGATTTCTGACCAAAATCGCGATCGGAGTCCCCAGGGTTTTTCCTTCAAAAACTCCCGATAAAATTTCGCAAGTATCACTTTCTTTGCGTGGCGTGGTGATTTTGCTTTGTCCAGGGCGGCGACGGTCTAAATCCACCTGAATTTCGGCTTCAGAAATTTCCAAACGGGGCGGACAGCCATCAATGATGACCCCGACACCTCCACCGTGAGATTCTCCAAAGGTTGTAATCCGAAATAAATGGCCAAAGGTGTTTCCCATAACGATAAATTGCTAGTTTCCTGTCAAGCTGATTATTTTATCCTAAACCTGATTGGGGTTTTTATCTTTAAAAACGGCGATCGCTCGTGAAAAGTAACACAGAGTTTTAGAATGATTACTTGATTCTAAAAAATTGGAGAAGACTTGATGACTGCATTATCAGAACAAGTTGCTATTGTAACGGGAGCTTCACGGGGCATTGGACGGGCTACCGCGATCGCCTTGGCCGCAACGGGAGTCAAGGTCGTAGTGAACTATGCCCAATCTAGTGGGGCCGCCGAGGAAGTTGTTCAGGAAATTGAAAAAAGTGGCGGAAATGTGATCGCCCTCAAGGCCGATGTTTCTAAAACCGAAGAAGTGGATAGCCTGATCGACCAAACCCTTAAAACCTTTGGCAGAATTGATATTTTAGTGAATAATGCAGGAATTACTCGCGATACCCTGCTTCTCAGAATGAAACTAGAAGATTGGCAAGCCGTGATTGACCTAAACCTCACAGGGGTGTTTCTGTGTACCAAAGCCGCTTCCAAAGTGATGTTAAAACAAAAAAGCGGACGGGTGATTAATATCACGTCTGTAGCAGGATTAATGGGTAACCCAGGTCAGGCAAATTATAGTGCGGCCAAAGCAGGGGTAATTGGTTTTAGTAAAACCGTTGCCAAGGAATTAGCCGTGCGGGGGATCACCGTTAATGCCGTTGCACCAGGCTTTATTGCCACCGACATGACCAACGACCTCAAAGCCGACGAAATCCTCAAATATATTCCCCTCGCCCGTTATGGTCAGCCCGAAGAAGTGGCAGGTATGATTCGCTTTTTAGCCACCGATCCCGCCGCCGCCTACATCACAGGTCAAGTGTTTAATGTTGATGGTGGTATGGTAATGGCCTAATGAATCAATCTGATGCTCAACAACGACGACTGGGTGTTTCGCAAAGATTTCGTCATGCCATCGAAAAACTAGATATTCCTGTTCTCTGGTGGTCTGCCTGGGTGGGGATATTGACTGGCTTAATTGGGGGCATTTTTCAATATTTGATTAACCAAATCGTCCTTCAACGGGAACTTTTGGCCCAATCTCTCCAGATTTATCCCTGGCTTTATTGGACAATTCCCAGCTTGCTGACGGCGGCAATGGTGACAGCGAGTTTTTGGTTAATGCGAAAATTTGCCCCTGAAACCAGTGGTGGAGGCATTTCCCAAATCGAAGGATATTGTGATGGACTACTGCCTTTGAATTGGAAACGGGTTTTACCAATCAAGTTTTTCGGAGGAATCCTATCCCTCGGTGCGGGAATGGTCGGCGGATTTGAAGGGCCAACCATTCAGCTTGGGGGTAGCATCGGACAGATGGTCGGGCAATGGTTTCGGGCAAACCAAGAACAGGTGCGTATCCTTGTTGCCGCAGGAGCAGGTGCGGGATTAACAACGGCTTTTAATGCCCCCTTAGCGGGAATTATCTTTGTTTCTGAGGAAATGAACCCTTCCTTTACGGTTTGGCCGTTGGCCTATCGCTCCGTGATGATTGCGAGTACTTTTGCCACGATGGTTGCAGGTCTCTTACGGGGTCAGGGAGCCGCCATTAACCTGACCAAATTTGAGCCAGTACCGTTACAATCCTTGGGATTTTTCGTTTTGTTAGGAATTTTCTTTGGAGTCATGGGTTATTTATTCAACCGCTTGTTTTTCCAATGTCTAGATTGGTTTGCTCGTTTACGCGGCCCTGCTAATCGCTGGATTGGGCTATGGGTGGGCATTATTATCGGATTTTTAACCTTAGCTCCGATTCCCATCACAGGAACAGGAGATAATGCGATTTTATGGGCTTTTAATAGTGATTCTCCCCTTTATCTCTTGATTTTTGTTTTTGTTGCTCGTTTTGGATTAACGCTCTTTTGTTGTGGGACAGGCGCGATCGGGGGAATATTTCAACCGATGTTGGCGATCGCAACGGTCGCGAGTTTGGGGTTTGCGAGGGAAATCCACTACTTTTTTTCCGAACAACTACCTGAGCCTTCCGTGATGGCGATCGCGGGCATGGGAGCCTTAGTTGCCGCGACAGTGAGGGCCCCCTTAACGGCTATTTTATTAACCATTGAAATGAGTAATAATTATCTAGTCATTTTGCCTTTATTAATCACTTGTTTAGTCGCGACAATGGTGGCTCATCTCTTAGGAGGAGAACCGCTTTATAGTGTTTTACTCAAAAGATTATGTGATAAACAAGAAGGAGAGTTACCGACAGATTCTATCAAAACCTAAAAATATTGATCATTACTTTATTACAATAGAACTTGACAATGATATAACTGATAATCATAACCATTAACCCCAGGGAATGATTGTTGATCTATAGAACAATGGGGTAGATCAATTTTGGCGTGAAAATTCACTGTCCACACATCTATATTTTGCTTCTGTGCTTGTATAATAGCTTTTAATTTTTCAGTCGTTTCTGGGGAATTTTCTTGGGTTTGATGGATTAATAAAAAATCTGGTTTTGAACTTTTGGCGATCGCGTTATTCTGTTCCAATTCCCAGGCAAGACCCATCATTTCCCCTGTTTGAACAAGACTTTGTTGGGTAGTTGCAATTAGGCTGGTAACGTTAGAATTTGCCTGTAAAATATCCAAAAATTGGGTCGGATTATAATATTTTCGATAACCTAAATTATGGGCAATACTAAGACTACTCAAAATGCCCATCAAACCAACTACACAAGCAATGACTTTTCCATTATGTTTAACCATGTATAAAATGTTCTTTAGGGAAAAGTCAGTATTAAATTTTGCTTCTTTTCGTTCCCAGCAAACAGACAAAATAATGGTTAATAAAAATGTGATCACAGGTAAATAAACAAAGCTATATCTTGCGCCACGAGTAATATCTTTTCCTCCAAAATAGGTGATTCCCAAATAAAGTATCACTAAGCTTATAAAACAATAAATGAGCATCCGAGTTTCTAGGAAAAATTTCTCTATTTTCCAGCTTTGCAGTAATCCCCATTTAATCAGAGAAATATACCAAATTAGGTAGATCAACATACCCAATCCTGATAAAATTGCGATCGCTAAATTGGGAGATTCAATGGGCAATAGACAAAGCATCGTTACCCAAGCAGCAACCAATTGAAAAATAGGACTAATAAATCTAATAATATTACTGTTATCCTGCTGAATCCATTGAGTCATGCCATTACCATATTCCCGTTGGGAAATAATGATTAACCAAGTTAAAATCGTCGTTCCTGTACCAAGAATAACCCATAGCAATGAATACCAATGTTTAAGGGATTTATTACTATTATTATCTTTCCTAAGTTGAGAAAGATAGAGAATTCCTAAAGACATTACTTCCGCTAAAAAAGCGAGTCCAAAAAAGAAATGAACAGATAATCCGATGCTATTCAAGATTATCCAACCTAGAATTAATGACCAGGACAACTTTTTTCTCAGTGCTAAGTATTGAGCGGATTTTAAAAAACAACTTAAAGAGAAAATAACCAATAAGACGGCACAGGTATAATGGCGAGCTTCCTGAGAAATAAAAATACTGTAAGGAGAAACTGCTATCAAAAGAGCAGAGAAATGGGCCATTAAACTAGAACGAAAAATACTTTTTGTGACAAAATAAAAAGCAGGAATAGCGAGAATTCCAAATAAAACAGGCAAGGCTCTTCCTGCCCAGAGATTAACCGTCTCTCCTGAAGCAGAAAATAACTGTAACCAAAGATGTAATAAAACAAAATAAAGAGGGGGATGATTATCTTCATTGAGCAACAAATTAACGACATCGCTAATGGTTGCATTAGGATTAATTTGTAGAGGCTGTAGGAGATTTTCTGATGAAATAATTTGATTAAGGGGAATTGATGTAAAGTTATTTCCTAAACTAAAAACTAGGGTGGCAAATTCATCTGTCCAGGGAGATTTTGAAGTTAGTTGATGAAACCTTAACAATCCGCCAAGAATTATCCAAAGAGATAGTAAAATAAAGTTTTTTTTATGGTTTAGCTTTGTTTTATTTTTAATAAAATTTTCCTGGATGGGTAAGGAATCACACTTTGTCATAATTTATTTTTAATACTTTGAGATGGCCAAATAGCCTATGCAATTTCGCCTCTTAATCTAAAAGTTATTCCCCCAAGTATGAGTGCCAACTTATGGATCAAAAGAACAGATTAATATTATTGACATACTCCCACCGCTAATTGCTTACGCAATCTAACGGGGGATTCTTAAGCTCACACTTAAGAGTTTCTGTTTCGCAGACTCTTTGCTAGACATTGCTGCCCCCGCTAGACCGTCTCCACAGACATTTTTAGATACGCCATGCCCTAGCGCATTTTCAATACCACGATTTCTGATAACTTGTGCCGCCGCAATATCTCGATGGGCTTTGTAACCACATTCGGGACAGTTGTGTTCTCGTTCAGACAATAATTTCTTTCCTGTATGAGACTCACAATTAGGGCAAATTTGAGAAGTGTAATTTTTGTCAACTTCTGCGACAAAAACATCTCGCTTCCATGCTACCCATTTAAGGATATTAACAAACTGTCCAAAAGCGGCATCCAAAGTATGCTTTCCTAACATCCCTTTTGCCCAAGATATAAAATTAATATCTTCGATAAATATTGATTGAGCTTGGTCACAAAGAGAATGGGCTAACTTAAAGTGCCAATCTTTGCGGGTATCAGAAATTCGTTGGTGTAATCGAGCAATTCTTCGATTCAACTTGTGACGATTATTAGAGCCTTTCTTTTTATTTCGTAATCCACGTTGTAGCAATTTAAGCTCACGTTGTAGTCGATCTAAAAATCGGGGTCTGTTCACAAGCTGTCCATCAGAAGTTGCCAGAAATTTATCCAGCCCTAAGTCAATACCTAATGGATGCCCACGAAAGGGTACATCGGGAACATTGACATCTAACTGAAGCGAGAGCATCACAAAATAACCCGATGCTCTTCTAATAATTCTTGCTTGCTTGATCTCAAAGCCTTCGGGAATATCCCTTGACTTCCTGAACTTCATCCACCCCAGTTGAGGCAACTTGATCAAATTTCCTTTCACACAATCCTTAAGCATTTGAGGATACACAAAAGAGCGCATCCTGTATTTATTTTTAAAACGTGGAAAACCTAGCTTCTTTGATTTCATGTCAAGAAAAGCTCTATCCAAAGTTCTTAGGACTTGTTGCAAGACCTGAGCATTGACCGATCTTAATCTTTCGCTAGTTTTCTTTGCCTCAGTTAAATACTTGGCTTGGACATGGTAATTGGGATAAGGAGCATCGACAGGAATAATATATTCCTTTTCAAGGGAGCAAGCATTGATATCACACTTACGAGAAGAAAGCCAGTCCTTGCGCTCTCTTAAAGCAAAATTCCAGACGGAACGACAGACAGACAAGGTATCTTCAATCACCTGTACCTGCGCGTCATCTGGGATTAGCTTGTACTCGTAAGTTAGTGTTATCATCTTACAAGTCTAGCACTTCCTACACGAAATAACTACTCATGTAGGGATTCGCTGTCGCTCAGTTTCTTTGTTGTTCAAAATTCATCTCGCCGTTAAGCCTATCAGCTCTAACGGGAGTCCTCTTTTGACATTAAAGATAGATTTTGGTTAATGATCATCAAATTTAATGAATTTTGAGGCAGACAGGAGACGATCGCATCTAGAAAAAGAGGTCAGATATTGAATATTGATGAATTTGATGGCTTTATTGCTAAAAAATCCTCAATTGCTCGGTAGAGAAGCGTTTGAACAGATTTTCTCAGAAAGAACCGCCATAACACTATAAAATAGCAAAATCTCATTTACAAAAATCTTAATCATGTTTGCCGATCTCCTCAAAGTCTTCCAAAGTCGCAAAATGTCGGCCTTGATTTTTCTGGGTTTTTCGTCTGGACTACCTCTTTATCTGACCAGTCAAACCCTGCAAGCTTGGATGACGAAGGAGAATATTGACTTAGCGGCGATTGGCTTATTTAGCTTGGTGGGAATCCCCTATTCCTTAAAATTTCTCTGGGCTCCTATCCTAGACCGCTTTGTGCCACCTTTTTTGGGGAGAAGACGAGGTTGGTTAGTCATTACTCAATTAGGATTATTTTTAGCGATCGCGGGCATGGGATTACAAGATCCGAAAACAGCTTTGGTTTTGCTAGCAATTAATGCCCTTTTCATCGCCTTTTTTAGTGCGACTCAGGATATTGCGGCAGATGCCTATCGGACGGATGTGCTAGAGATTCCAGAAATGGGGGCAGGCGTTGCAATTTTTGTCTTGGGTTATCGTTTGGCTTTATTAACAACAGGAGCTTTGGCCTTAATTTTGGCCGATCGCTTCGCCTGGCCCCAGGTCTATGGGATTTTAGCATTGTTAATGGGTGTGGGAATTATCGCTTCGACCCTTGCCCCAGAGCCAGTCCTGACAAATCCACCGCCGACTTCCCTGCGTTCTGCAATCATTGATCCCTTTATCGACTATTTCCAACGAAAACAACTTTTACCAGGTTTGATGATCCTGGTTTTCATCGTCCTCTATAAATTGGGAGATGCGATCGCCAATAATATGTCCACCCCATTTCTATTACAAACGGGCTTTAGTCAAACCGATATTGGAGCGATTAAAGGAGGAATGGGACTGGTTGCAACCATTATTGGAACCCTTGCGGGCGGGGTTTTCCTGAGCAAACTGGGAATTAACCGTTCCCTCTGGATTTTTGGAGGATTTCAGGCGATCAGCAACTTAGCATATTTGGCATTGGCGAACGTGGGAAAAAATTATCCCTTCATGATTTTGACGATTAATATCGAAAATTTTTGTGCAGGTTTGGGAACTGCGGCATTTCTCGCATTTTTTATGAGTCTTTGTAACAAGCAATTTTCAGCCACCCAATACGCCCTTCTCTCTAGTTTATATGCCTTCAGTCAAAACATTTTAATCGCTCCCGCAGGTTTAATTGCTAAACAAACGGGCTGGCCATTATTCTTTTTTCTAAGTTTTCTAATTTCGTTTCCTGGGCTGGCTCTTTTACCCATTTTTGCCCCTTGGAATGGAGAAAAAGTTTCGCATTCTGTCACAATGAAACGACCTGGTTTAGATGATGAAGATCTGAAATAGTGATTGTTTGATTCGTTAAGTCTATTTTTATGAAATCAAGTGATTCTCGCCGTCGCGATCGCTTCTTAACATTTTTGATAACCAACATGGACTTTCTTTATTTTCAAGACAGAAAGAATCTATGGCACTCCAGAGCAGAAGTTAAGTTAATCATTGTAAATATTTATGGAGAACTTGACCGCCCATAACTCCCAGCATTTATACTCACCAGTGTTTTTTTCGTGCTATCATGTTAAGAAAAGTATAGTTTTTTATATCCAATTTAATATTCCTTCCGCTTAAACGAACTTAAATAACCAGTGAAACAACAACAACCCCGTCCCTCTGTATCAGGTTTGGATGTCCAAGGCTTTGTTCACTACGACCCAGACGCGATCACCAGTTATTACCGTCATCGTCCTTGGCAAGTGATTTCGCGGACAATTCATATTTTTTGGTCTTTTATCACCTTCTTCTTCCATCTCCAGTGGGATAAATGGCAAGACCAGGTTGAAAAAAATAAATTAAAACGCGCCGCCGAACTGCGAGAAATTCTGACCCGTCTAGGCCCCACCTTTATTAAAGTCGGACAAGCCCTCTCCACGCGCCCCGACCTGATTCGTAAAGATTTTTTAGTTGAATTAATTAAACTCCAAGACCAACTACCGCCCTTTGATAACGAATTAGCCTTTAGTATCCTTGAAAAAGAATTAGGCCTAAAAGTCGATGAAGCCTATCGAGAAATTTCTCCCCATCCCGTCGCCGCCGCAAGTTTAGGACAGGTTTATCGCGCTGTTCTCCATACGGGGGAAGTAGTTGCCGTGAAAGTCCAACGTCCTGGCTTACGCTCTGTCCTGAGTCTGGATCTCTATCTGATGCGATGGGCCGCTCAAAATTTCGGTCGTTTGTTACCCTTGAATTTGGGTCATGATTTAACCCTGATTATTGATGAATTTGGCGTTAAATTATTTGAAGAAATTGATTATATCCATGAAGGCCATAATGCCGAAAAATTTGCAGAAAACTTTCATAATGATCCAGAAGTCAAAGTTCCTGTTATCTATTGGCAATACAGCGATCGCCATGTGTTGACCCTCGAATGGATTAACGGTTTTAAACTCACTGATACCGAGAGTATTCGAGCGGCGGGTATTGATCCCAATGAAATCGTTCGGATTGGGGTAACTTCTGGCTTGCGACAACTGTTGGAACATGGATTTTTCCACGCTGATCCCCATCCTGGAAATTTATTTGCCACTCGCGATGGCCGCATGGCCTATATTGACTTTGGCATGATGGATCAACTGGAAACCGTTACCAAAGAAACTATTGCCAGTTCCATTGTTCAACTGATTAATCAAGATTACAATGCCCTAGCCGATGACTTTGTGCGCCTCGGTTTTCTTGCCCCTGAAACCAATATTCAACCGATCATTCCTGCCTTAGAAAAAGTGTTGGGAGATGCGATCGGGCAGAGTGTTAAAGACTTTAATTTCAAAACCATCACCGATGATTTTTCGGAATTGATGTACCAATATCCCTTCCGAGTTCCCGCGAAATTTGCCCTAATTATTCGTTCCCTCGTTACCCAGGAAGGATTAGCCCTCAGCTTAGATGCTAATTTTAAAATTGTGGAAGTCGCCTATCCCTTTGTCGCTAAACGCTTACTGACGGGTGAATCTCCCCAATTACGCAGACAATTGTTAGATGTGCTATTCAAAGATGGTAAATTCCAGTGGCAACGTCTGGAAAATATGATCGCGATCGCCCAATCCGATAATCAGTTTGACCTATTGCCAACGGCCCAACTCGGCATTCAATACCTTTTATCTGATGAGGGTCGTTATTTAAGACGACAATTGCTGTTGGCTCTGACAGAAGATGATCGTTTACACACTGCCGAAGTCCAACGCCTGTGGGTTTTAATTAAGGATGAATTTAAGCCCCAGCAGTTATTTACGGTGGCGATGAATGCGGTACGAGATTTTTCTCTGCCTAGTGTAGCGGCTCTCATGACTCAAGAAAGATAGGTTTTTAGACAAATTAAACGGCGATCGCATTTTATTTATGGGAGTTGAACGGCGATCGCGATGAGCCAGCTATTTTTGTTAAAGTACTTCTATCGAACGCTAACTTTCAATCACTCAAAAACCATGAGACAAGTCATTACCTATAAAGATGAAGATGGCTGCTGGATTGCTGAATGTCCAAGCGTAAAAGGATGTATTAGTCAGGGAAAAACGAAGGAAATAGCACTTGCTAATATTAAAGAAGCCATTTCGGGCTATATTGCAGCATTACAAGAAGACAGTTTACCTATCCCAGAAGAAACGTTTGAAACTTTTCTGGTTGTTGTATGAGTAAACTTCCCAGTATTTGAGGCAAAAACTGTGTAAAAGCTCTACAAAAAGTTGGCTTTTATCTCAAAAGACGCGATATAAACTTTAATATAATGAGCATTATCTTGTGAGCTTCTAAAAATTCTGATGACCAAAAGACTAACAGATTATCGAGGCTTTCCTGTACGTCTCACAGAAGAAAGATTAATACACATACTAGGTCATCCCGAAATGGCTACGTTACAGGAGAGGATAGAAGAAACTCTTCAACATCCCGAACAAGTTAGAAAATCTAACACCGATAGTCAAGTTATTCTGAATTATCGTTATTATCTTAATACTCTAGTTGGAGATAAATGGCTATGTGTTGTTACCAAATATCTCGATAACGATGCCTTTTTATTAACAGCTTATTTGACTGATAGAATTAAGCAAGGAGAATTACTATGGCCACTAACTTGAAAATTTGGTTTGACAAAGAAGGTGATTTCTTAGAAGTTCTTTTTTCCGATAAACCAGGTTATATGCAGGAAACAGAAAATGACGCAATTATGACCAGAGTTGATCTTCAGGGAAATGTATTAGGCTTTTCAATTTTAGGTGTGAGTCAATTACAAAAAGATAATCCTTTAATCGCGGAAATTTCGGTTAATGTTGCCGCCTAATTTGTTAGCAAATGTAGGTTGGTTTGACCGTAGAAAACTCAACTTATACTGATATAAATAATTGATTTGGTTGTGCTTCTTAATCTAGCCTACCCAAAAAGTATAAATTTCAGAGAGATCGCTTTTTGTAAGAAAGAAATTAAACGGCGATCGCGTTTTTATTGTAATTAATCAGAGAATGGACAAATGATTTATAATTTCTTAAGATTCAACTTCAAAACCTATTCTTGCATAGAATAAAGACTATGAACCATAGCATTACTCAAACTCTCTACGAACAGGATTTTTCGCTGTGGGTAAAAGATACGGTTGAAAAACTAAAAGCAAAAAACACGGAAAACTTAGACTGGGAACATCTCATTGAGGAAATAGAAGGCTTGACTCGTAGCGATCGCCGTGAAATCAAACACCGTCTGATTACTCTTTTTGAACACGCCCTCAAACGTCGCTATGTTCCCCTAAATGAGTGTTATCGAGGGTGGGAATTGACGATTAAACGAACCCAATCTAAGCTACAGGATATTTTAGAGGATTCTCCTAGTTTACGTTCCTATTTGTTAGAGATCATTCCTAACTGCTATCAAGAAGCCTTAGAAAATGTTCGGATTGAGTACGATTCCTTTTTCCCCGATGAATATATTTTTTCCGAAAAAATAAACCTCTTACTAACTCAAAAAATTTGGGAATAACCTGTCATGAATGCTCTGTCAATTCCTACCTGGATAATTCATGTTTCAAGTGTGATCGAATGGATCGTCGCGATCGCGTTAGTCTGGAAATATGGCGAAATAACACAGAATCACTATTGGCGGGCTTTATCCTGGGGAATGCTACCCTCCTTAATCAGTGCCATGTGTGCTTGTACCTGGCATTTTTTTGATAATCCCAGCAGTTTGGATTGGCTAGTAACTGTGCAAGCCGCCACAACGGTTTTGGGAAACTGTACGCTCTGTTTGGCGGGCTGGTGGATCTGGAGATCTTCCCGTATGGTGTCCTAATTCTTTTTTTGACTGAGAAAATTAATGTGTGGTTCTCTGGAAACAGTTTTATGCAGAAATTCTTCCTAAACTAGGGCGTTAATATTCTGAAAAACTAAGAGAACACCATGAAAAGATTCTGTTCCTATTTTTTATGCTTACTAATTTTTATACAAAATCCTGTTTGGGCAGCGACCGACGCAACGAAGGAACCTAATTTTTTTGACAAGTTGTTGCAACCGATTGTTGATTTACTTTCTATTTTAGAATTTAAAATCGATGAAATGCCTTTAATTGTGCTTTGGCTGATTATTGGCTCAATTTTCTTCACGATAAGGATGAATTTCATCAATTTTCGTGGCTTCAAACACGCGATCGATGTCACCAGAGGGATTTATGATGATCCCCATGAGCCTGGGGAAGTTTCCCATTTTCAAGCATTAGCCACCGCTTTAGCAGGAACGGTTGGACTGGGAAATATTGCAGGAGTTGCGATCGCGATTAGCATTGGTGGGCCAGGGGCGGCCTTTTGGATGACGATCGCAGGTTTATTCGCCATGACCATGAAATTTGTAGAATGTACCCTGGGTCAAAAATATCGTATTGTTCGGGCGGATGGTTCCGTTGCAGGCGGCCCGATGTATTATCTTTCCAAAGGATTGGCAGAAAAAGGTCATGCCAAACTCGGAAAAATTTTAGCGATTTTATTTTGCGTGTTGTCCATGATTGGAGGCGGTGCGGGTTCGAGTATGTTCCAAACCAATCAATCCTATCTCGCGGTTTCCCAGGTATTTCCTTGGGTGAGCGATAAAGCCTGGCTCTATGGCTTAGTCATGTGCTTTTTAGTTGGAATCGTCATTTTAGGCGGAATGAAACGCATTGGTACGGTGGCAGGTGCGATCGTCCCCATCATGTGTGGCATCTATATGTTGGCCGCCATTTGGGTTTTAGCGGTCAATTTCATGCTCATTCCCCAATTAATCGGTACCATTATCAGCACTGCCTTTGTTCCCCAAGCCGTAACGGGCGGATTAGTCGGGGTTATTGCCCAGGGTTTCAGACGAGCGGCCTATTCTAATACCGCAGGGCAGGGAGTTGCCGCGATCGCCCATGCTGCGGCCAAAACCGATGAACCCGTGCGAGAAGGATTAGTTTCTGTCTTGGAACCCTTTATTGATACAGTCATTGTCTGTAATCTAACCGCAATGGTGATGGTGGTAACAGGAGCCTATAATAATCCAGAATTTCAAGGACTCAATGGAGCGCAACTAACCCAAGCCGCTTTTGGTTTAGTGATTCCCTGGTTTCCCTATTTGTTATCGGTTTGTATTTTTTTGTTTGCCTTTTCAACCGTGATGTCTTGGGGTTACTACAGCGAACTCTGTTGGGAATATTTATTTGGCGATAAAAATCCCTTAGTTCTCAAACTCAGCTTTTTAGTGATTGTTTTTTTAGGAGCCGTGTTAAATCCAACGGTTTTTATCCGTTTAAGCGATTTAATGCTGATTTCGGTAGCCATTCCCAACGTTTTAGGCTGTTATTTTCTCTGTGATGATGTTGCGCTAGACCTCAAAAGTTATATGCGTCGCCTCCAAAAAGGAGAATTTAAAGTTCATAAAGTTTAGTAAATGCGATCACCGGATGGGTTGGCGCGGTGTCACCCATCATAAATTTTTGGTTGAACTTTTCAGAATTTGATTCTGCTATTGGGCGATCGCATTGGCTATAAAATTTGCGAATATTTTTTCTGTGCTGATTTTAATGAAAAGACGCACTATACTTCTTTAGCTCAATCTAGG
>QBMS01000017.1:0-2964 GCA_003249095.1 Snowella sp. | reverse complement strand
ATCTAGGAATCTCTCAACGTAATTGGCTGAGTTAAATCAGGTGAGACAATTTCCGCATTTTGCCAAAACTCATCATCTAGTTCTTCTATGTCCGAATAATCAATCTCTTCATCCGATAAGCGGGCTAATCTAGCTTCTTCAATATCACTCAATTGCGGTATCTGATGCGGGTCTGGAGTAAATTTAACGGTTTTCATAGCGTTTCACTTCCTTTTTGTTGGCTTTTCTGGCTGAGATCAGACGGCTGTCAATGGATTTAATTCAACCCAACCTAGAAAGCGGCGATCGCACCGTCTCTTCTCGTTTTGAAAAGCGATCGCATCTAAACAATCCGTTATCCTAGAAAACAGAGAGGTAAAAACAGCTAACTTCTCCCTATCCATTCACCAATCCAACGAAAGCGTATCCTAATGCCGAACCCTACCGTTGAAATTAAGCTAGAAGATATTTTAGTCGGTATCCAGAAAGATCTTAAGGAAATTCGAGACGACTTAACCGACCTTAAGGTATCCCAGGCAGAAATTAAAGGAGAGATCAAAACTCTTGATGAAAAACTCTCAGGATAGGTTAAAACTCTTGACGAGAAAGTAACAGGTATCGGTAAACGTCTCGAAAATCAAGAATTTCTCAATAGAGGTATTCTAGCGGCCCTGATTGTGGCTCTGATAGCTGGTGCTGCTAAAATTTTTGGTTGGCTTCCGATTTCTTAACCTGCGATCGCATTTCCCCACATTCCTAAAAGCGATCGCGGCCTATTGGCCAATAATTGATTGAGTTTAGGGCTCACATTGAATCGTGTTATGGTAAAAACTTTCAGTTGTGCTAAGATTCAGAGAGTTTGCAGGAGGCTGAGTAATGACGGGAATTGAAGCGGCGATCGCTGTCAATGGATTTAATTCAACTCAACCTACAAAGCGGCGATCGCACTACAAAATTAACCCCCACGACTGTCTATATCAAGTGCTTTGTATATGATTTCTTTTTTTAAGGAATCACGTTCTACTTCACTTTTTATCGTCTCTGCAATATTAATCATGGTTAAAATTCGCTGCAAATCCGAAATAGATTGATGGTATCGTTCAATTGTGTCCCTTAGCTCCTTATCTTTTCCGAAAAATAGGCCAGCCGCAATTTCTAGAAGAATACTCGAAATAGAAGATACTATTCCTGCGGCAACTTGCCCCGCAAGAAGCAGTCCAACTCCTGCCAGAACGACGACAAAACCAAGACTAGCAGATACTAGAGTGATGGTGAAAAACCACCCAGATTCTTTCCGAGCCTTATCCATGTTCTGGTTCAGTTGAATGAGATTAGAGCGTACTGCATCATCAATTCTTTCAACTGCCTGATCTTGAGAAATCATCTGACTTTCAATTTGAGGAGTGACTTCATCATGATCAACAACTTCAACAACTTCACCATTTTCACTAATGACCAGATTGTTATTACCTGCAGCAATAACTGACCCTGCAACAGATTGACCAATGTTTATGCCTCTGACTCTCTCGGCGACTGATCTCCAATCTTTAATCCCTATAGACTGACAAAGATTAACAAAATCTTTTCTTGGAAGTGGACGACCCTGAAGAAAGGCTTGTAGAGTGTATCCACTGAATTGAAGTTCTTTTGCCAATGAACTCATTGACATTGAGGGGAATTTCAACTTCATATTATTTCTAACAACTTGTTGCCCTTGTTCAGACAAACGAAGATGCCCAGAGGAATGAAAACTTTTGATGCCCATAAAAATATTAGTGATAAGTTTTATCCATAACGTTCAACACATCAATCAGCGTTTGTTGTTACTGACAACTTTCTAGCAAACACCTTCTCAAACTGAATCTACGGTCTAACGACAGATTATACAGAAACTTTCCGTATATTAACGCAAATAAGGATTATATTAAGAATCTTTCCACATAATTCCCCATGAGGAACGATCGCAGGAGACTTTTTGTATTCAGGAGAGTTTTTTAATAACATCCTTTGGTGAGGATGTCAGCCTGGATTACTCAGCGATCGCCCCAAAAAAAATCAAGCAAACACAAGCGTTCCATTGCCCTCAATCACCTGACCGATCGCGTAGGCAGGAAGATTTTGGGATTGAAAATAACGGATAGTCGTCGCTGCTTGATCGGGAGGAGCCAACACAACAAAACCGACCCCCATATTAAAAGTCTCTAACATAGCAGTTTCATTCACCTGACCCACTTCCGCTAACCAGCGAAAAATAGGGAGGACTTCCCAGCTATGGGGTTGAATTTGAATCGATTGATTTTGACCTAAACAACGGGGTAAATTTTCAGGCAAACCGCCCCCCGTAATATGGGCCATGGCATGAATGGTTAAATCTGACCGTAGAGCGTCTAAAACAGGCTTAACGTAAATCTGAGTTGGGGTTAATAAGACTTCACCCAAACTTTGACCGCCTAAACCTGATGGGCAATCTTCCCACTTGAACCCTTGAGTTTCAATAATTTTACGCACCAAACTAAAGCCATTACTGTGGACACCCTGACTACCCAAGGCGATCGCCACATCTCCGACTTCTACCTGGGAACCGTTTAATAGTTTGCTTTTTTCGACAATCCCCACACAAAAGCCCGCCACATCGTATTCACCTTTGGGATAAAAACCAGGCATTTCAGCCGTTTCTCCTCCCAATAGGGCGCACCTACTTAAGCGACAGCCTTCCACGATTCCCGCGACGACTTCGGCTAATTGTTGGGGTTGTAATTTGCCAGTGGCTAAATAATCGAGAAAAAATAAGGGTTCTGCCCCACAGGTCAACACATCATTGACACACATGGCCACCAAATCGATCCCGATAGTATTGTGACGATTCAATGCCTGGGCAATTTTTAACTTCGTACCAACCCCATCTGTTCCTGACACTAAAACAGGTTCTGTATAGCCTGACGGTAATTGAAACAATCCCCCAAAACCCCCTAATCCCCCCAAAAC
>QBMS01000179.1 GCA_003249095.1 Snowella sp. | reverse complement strand
GTATTATACGTTTCTGAATATAGTGACTCACATTTTTGACAGATAAATATTTTTCTCTCTCCATTATTTTTCGTTTTGTAATGAGAATGAATTTTCACTTCCTCGCTGTGACAATGAGGACAGTCTCGTTTAAATAATTCTTTTTCTTTCCCATTGCAAAATATAGAATCATTAAACTCTTGGATTGGCTTTATCTTTTGGATTGACATACTCTCTCTCCTTTTTTTACCGATTTATTTATAGTATTATTACCCTTAACACCCCTGTAAAGTTATAACCATTACTTCCAAGCTTATATTTGCTTCTTTGTTTCTCTAATCCTTTGCCCAGTAATCCTTTCTGCCTTTAATCAGGCTGAACCATTGCCTCCTTTTACGACCTCCTTAAAATCTCATAAATTAACAGGTCAATTGGATGGTTTATGGTCTTGTTCAGTTACCTATGATTGTCGAATTATTTTTTCTTTTCGGAAAGACTCCGTAACAGGGGATGATTTAATTGTTTTGGTTGATATTGGTAGCCATGATGAAGTTTATTGAAATAAAGCTCATGCAATCAATGATCGCTAACCGCGTTCAAATTCTAAATCCTCTTCTATTGTGCCAGCATGAACCGTTTTAACCCATTTCAGACGCTTGGGACGAATAGCCATACGAGCGGTAACACAGGGCATAATCACTAACCAGTGAACCATATAGAGCGTTCCCCGTAGAGATTGACCCAAATAGTTGAAAAATTGGGCCATACTCAATTTTTCTGGGGTTTGCAAACGACTTAAACCTTTATACATCCCAAAACCAGAGAGGGAAAGGGCAACGCCTGTTAGGGGAGTCAACATGGGCAGATGATGACGGGCGATCGCCATCACAATATCGGGAATAGCCGCAGTAGGCAAAATATATTGCATCAACAGGAAGGAAACCAAATCCACTTTTTTATTCAAGCCCAGGGGTTCGGAAATAATAAACCGCCAATAGTCGAGGTAACGCTGATAACCGCCCTCGGCCCAACGGTTGCGCTGATGCCAAAGCGCGATCGCCGTTGTAACCCCTTCTTCTTCGACGGGAGTATTGACTAAAACCCCAATTTTCCAGTTATCCAGGTGCAGACGAATGGTTAAATCCAAATCATCGGTAATGGTTTGTTCATTCCACCCGCCGCAACTATTCAGAGCTTGACGAGAAACAAATTGACCATTACCCCGTAATTCCCCTAAACCGCCTGTGACAATCCGTTGCTGTTGAAAATAGGCATCTAGAGCCATTTCTACCGATTGCCCCTTTGTCCAGAAATTGACATCCGCATTGGCGATCGCCTTACGGACTTGCACCGCACCCATCCGTTCTTGCTGAAAGAGGGGAGACACCCGACGCAGTAAATCCTGGGGAATGAGGGCATCCGCATCAAAAACCCCGATAATATCGCCTTTGGTGAGGGGTAAAACCTCATTTAATGCCCCAGACTTGCCCCCACTTGCCCCACTGGGACGATGAATGACATTTAATTGCTCATATTGCGTCGCTAATTTATCTAAGATCGCAGGGGTTTTATCCGTACTGGAATCATCAATAATCCAAATATCTAGCTTATTAACGGGATAATCCAGGGAACATAGCTGGGTTACTAAATTCTGAATCACGGCCTGTTCATTTTTTGCCGCGACTAATAAGGAAACCGAGGGAGCATTATTTAATTCCGCTTCCGTCAACGCTTCAGGTTCAGCTTCAGGTTTAGCAATAATTAAACGAAGGGTCTGGAATGCTAATAAAACAGAAAAACCGATAATCGCCCAAATTCCCCAACTGACCAGATGTAGAAAGGCGACAACCGCCCAAATCGACATCAAAACAAAAGCTGCCTTTTTTCTGCGCCCCTCTACGCCCCTAAAGAAATCGCTTCTAAATTCCTCTTCTTCCGCTTCGGGATCAGTCCATTCCGACAGCAGAGAACCGAGGGGGTCTAAAATTGGCTCATTATCCTGTTCTTTCCAAGACTCTTGGGGCATAGGTTCAGTTGGTATGATTAAATGGGATAGGTTGATGGGGATGAAAAATAATGTCTGGGGATCATCAACTATAGGTCATATTCTAACCAAAACTGTTAACTTTTTTAACAATTTTAGTCAAAAGCTGAAAAATGCTCTTTGTCTTCCGACCGATGAAATCCGCCCTAGTTGTCATTTCTGATGCTTTCTTAGACAATGGGCGATAGTCTAGACTGAGCTATTTAATTTTTAAATTTAACCTTAATTAATTTTCAATAATCCTTGGATATGGTCAATAATTTGATTTTGTGGTCGGCGATCGCGTTTTTGTCGGTGGTTTGGGTAGAGGTTGTTCGAGATTGTTATCATGCCCTGGCCCATGTTTGGCCGACTTTATATAAACTACATGGTTGGCATCATCGGGTTTTTCGTCCTGATTTGTCGGTAACGAGTGAAGAAATTTACCGTAAAGCCCACTGGTATAACGATGTGCCAGAAGCGTTGGTGATGTTGACTTTTAGCTTTTTACCTGGACTGATTCTCTTCATTTGGGGTTTTGATTATGCCTGGGTCACGACTTTCGGTTCCCTTTATACTTTCAGTTTTTTAGTGACCGCGATCGCGAGGGGGGCAGGCGTTCCCAAGGCGGATGAAATAACCGATTTAACTCACCGTCCAGGTCAATTTACAGAAATTCCTGCTAATTGGCGAGTGAATCGCACCTATCATTGGCGGCATCATTTTGATGATCAAAAGGCGTATTATTGTGGAACTTTAACTTTGGTGGATAAAATTTTGGGAACAGCACTTTCTTTAAAGGGAAAAACCATTGCCGTGACGGGTGCATCAGGAACTTTCGGTCAGGCACTTTTAAAATATTTATATCTCAGTGATGCCAAGGCGATCGCGTTAACGTCTCAAGGGAATCCTGTGAGTATTGAAGTTAAGGGAAAAGTGATTCCGATTAAAACTTTAACTTGGAAAATTGGCGAAGAAGATGCGTTAAAAGATTTATTAGAAACTGTTGATATTTTAGTAATTAATCATGGTGTTAATGTCCATAGCCAACGTTCAGAAGAAGCGATTAATACAGCCTATGAGGTGAATACTTTTTCGGGTTTTCGTTTAATGGAATTATTCTTAAAAACCGTCAAAACTAATAAACAAATTGCTACTAAAGAAGTTTGGGTTAATACCTCAGAAGCAGAAGTTAATCCCGCTTTTAGTCCGTTATATGAATTAAGTAAACGTGCTTTAGGCGATTTAATTACGCTCCGTCGATTGGATGCGCCCTGTGTGATTCGCAAAGTAATTCTTGGCCCGTTTAAAAGTAATCTGAATCCTGTAGGAATTATGTCGGCGGATTGGACAGCGAAACAAGTGGTTAAGGCGGCAAAAAGAGATAGTCGCAATATTATCGTCACGATTAATCCGATAACTTTTATTGCGTTCCCGATTAAAGAGTTTTTTGTGTCTTGGTATTTTCGGTTATTTACGAAAGCGAGTTGAGGTTTTTATGAAAGTCAAACGCTTAGAGTTGAAAGGTTTTCGAGGATTTGATGAAATTGTCTTGGATTTTGATACAAGTTCTCAAAGACCAACGGTTTTTATTGGGAATAATGGAGTTGGCAAATCTAGTATTTTAGATGCCTTAGCTATTTTATTATCATGGTTTATAAATAGAATTTATTATGATCCAGATAGCGATCAATTAATAAGAAATATCAGGACACAGGTAAATCTTTCTGAAAAAAAACTTTCTGAGGGTTTTAATTTTGAAGATAATGATATTAAAAATAGCTCCAATCAAGTTTCTGGATTAATATTTATTGATTATAAATCACAAGAAACTACATGGAAACTCACAGGTTCTCGATTTCATATTCCTAGTAGTCAGCTAGTTCCCCTTGGAATAATTGAGAAAGAACTTGATTGTTTGAATATTCTTACCACCAATCTTCGCTCTCAAATTAGAAAGAATTTGGAACCAAGCTTACCAATTATTCTTCACTGTTCAGTTAATCGAACAGTTAATAAAGTTGATTTAGAAATACAAGATGTTTTTTTTCCACAAATATTAGATATTTATGAAAATTCACTTGATAAATTGAATGTTGATTTTAAGAACTTTTTTGCATGGTTTAGAAATACTGAAGATTTAGAAAATGAATATAAAGTCGATAATTCTGACTACCAAGATAAACAACTAAAAGCTGTTAGAGAAGCTATTCATAAACTAATTCCTGAATTTGATAATTTGCGAGTGAGGCGAAATCCTTTACAAATGAAGGTTAATAAAACCATTGGTAAAAAGGTAGAAGACTTAAACATTAATCAACTTTCTGATGGAGAAAAATGTCTATTACCAATGGTCGGTGATATTGCCCGTCGGTTGGCGATCGCGAATCCCAGTTTAGACGATCCCCTACAAGGAGAAGGCATTGTATTAATCGATGAAATAGAACTCCATTTACATCCCCAATGGCAACACAAAATTATTCCCCGCTTAACCGAAACCTTTCCCAATTGTCAATTTATAGTAACAACCCATTCTCCCCAGGTTCTCAGTCACGTTCAACCTGAAAATATTTATATTTTACAATCCACACCTAATGGAATTATTGCCAGCCATCCTGAAAGCTCCTACGGTAGAGATAGCAATCAAATTTTAGAAAATACTATGGATTCTCCTTCACGAAACGAAAAAACTACAAAAGACATATTAGAACTTTTTCGGCTTATTGACCGTAATGATTTTGTTGGAGCAAAAAAACTACGTCAAAAAATCGGCTCAGAAATTGGTTTTGATGAACCAGAATTATTGAGAGCGGGAGTTGTGATTAAACGCAAGGAGATTCTGGGTAAATGAGGTATATCAAAAAGAAAGAAGTTCCCCCAGAATTTACTCAATGAAAGGCTGAAGTAAATGAAAATTGGCAGCCTCATTGGAGTAGTAATAATAAGAAGACTAACTTTCAAAATCCACAAAAACAGATCGTTCATCAATCTCTGTTAAAAGAGCAAGGCTATATTTGCTGTTATTGTCAAAGACGAATTGATCTTAATAATAGTCATATCGAACATTTTAAACCGAAAGATGAAGATTATTATCCCGAATTATCTCTTGAATATAATAATTTTTTAGCCTCTTGCCAAAAAGAAAAAATAACTGTAGAAGATAGTGAAGAGAAGATTCGTGAATATGTAGAAAGTCCCGTTCATTGTGGTCATGCAAAAGGTAATTGGTATGATGAAAAATTGACAGTTTCTCCCCTAATTCAAAATTGCGCTGATTATTTTCGTTATACAGAGGCAGGAGAAATATTACCCAGTGAAGATCCCGACAAAAATGAAGCGGCCAAAGTTACGATTGAAAAACTGGGATTAGATAAATTGAATGATAAAAGACGAGCCGTTATCAAAGATCTATTTGGTGAGGAAGAATTAACCAAAGAAGAGATAGAGAAATTTATTGAAAGCTTTGATAACGTTAATGAAGAAGATAAATATGATCCATTTTGTAATGTATTAATTTATATTTTAAAGCAGTACATTTAGCGATCGCTTTGGTCTTATCCCGTTAAAGTTAAATTAATAACATTAATTTTTAAACTCGATATTGTTCAAGGTCTATCATCATATCTTTTTTAGGAATTTGCCATTCAAATTTGTTATCTCTTTCATAAATAACAATATGCCAATAGATACGACTTTCTTTTTCAGTTGTCCACAAATATTGATGCTCTTCCTGTAAAATACTAAAGGGAATTAAAAAAGTATTATTTGCACTACCACAACCATAAATAACATAAGCAGTCTTAAATTTTTTCAGAAAAAGTTCATGATGAGGATGGAAAGCAAACCAATATTTTAAATAGCTTTTTCCTTTATGTTGTTTGGAAATACAGCATAAAAATCCTTTGTCTCCATCTATTGATTGATAACCTGCTCTAGTTGTTTTAACTAAAGTAATATTAAATTTAGCCTCGATCTTTTGCAAACACTCAGCTTGAAAATTAACAGGAGCAGGTCGATTTTTTATTTCTTCTTGATCTTTAATCTCATCAATATAAGCTTCCGATGAATTTACTTCATTTGTTAATTCTTCATCAGGATCTAGCTGAATATCTTGAGTTGTTTCAAAAACAATTTCGATCAGTTTATCTAAGCGGGTAAATTCTAAAGGACGTAAAATTTCACTAATTTGCTTAATCGTTTTTTCATCATCCAATTTTTCCTTTAATTGAACTAATTTCATTAAAGAATCTACACTAATTAATCGAAAATCCCAACCATAGCGACTTCCCCTAATTTGTGCTTCTAAATCTCCCGTATCTTTTCTTCCGACAATAATTAAAATAGACGAAGTTTCAGAAATTCGCTTTTGTTCGACTAATTTACGTTTATAGTTATAAATAGGCAATGGTTCAGCCTGATTAAAGGCAGAAAGGATTACTGGGCAAAGGATTAGAGAAACAAAGAAGCAAATATAAGCTTGGAAGTAATGGTTATAACTTTACAGGGGTGTTAAGGGTAATAATACTATAAATAAATCGGTAAAAAAAGGAGAGAGAGTATGTCAATCCAAAAGATAAAGCCAATCCAAGAGTTTAATGATTCTATATTTTGCAATGGGAAAGAAAAAGAATTATTTAAACGAGACTGTCCTCATTGTCACAGCGAGGAAGTGAAAATTCATTCTCATTACAAAACGAAAAATAATGGAGAGAGAAAAATATTTATCTGTCAAAAATGTGAGTCACTATATTCAGAAACGTATAATAC
>QBMS01000178.1 GCA_003249095.1 Snowella sp. | reverse complement strand
TCTGTTCCTTGAACTTTACTCTTTTACAGACTAGCATTATCTACTTGATACTCTCGGTTCTTTTTATCTTTTTGTTTTTGTCGTTGTCGTTGCAGGTATTGGCTTTTTAGGCAAGCAATTAGATTTTATCGTTCTCTGCGTTGTCATTATTGCAGGGGTTTTATTTGTTCCCCTAATCGGCGCATTGCAACTCAAACAAGACGATCGCCTAAAAGATGAAAGCTTTTTAGCTCTAATGAAAATGGTCATTGGCAGTTTACCGCTTATTGGGAATCCCTTCAGTAAACTTTTAAATCCTGCTGATAAATCCAAAGATCAAGAATAAAAATTAATAATATAGATGTCGCACTCTAGCGAAAAATTGTCGCGATCGCCATCTTATCAAAATTTAAAAATGCGATCGCTCTAAAAAAGCTTTAAGATAAACTCCCACAATGACTTAACCAGGTTTCCAAATCGCTTATCTCCACAAAATCGAGTAACGCTTCTCCCAAATCTCCTAACTCGGTGATCGTCAACGCTCTAATTTGTTGGTTAACTTCTGAAGTCAATGTTCCATATTTTCGGGTTAACTGACGCAAAATCAGATCAGCCTCTCCCGCACGAAGACCTTCTTGAAGTCCAGTTTGAAGCCCTTCTTGAAGTCCAGCTTGGAGTCCCTCCTGCCGTCCGACTTCCACAACTTCTTGATAAAAACGGGATTGGGTAATATCTGTTGTTTTGAGGTCTAACATTCTTAAAAAGCAATTATTCCTGGCATTGTTAAAAATAGTTGATAGAACCACTTATCAGTTTTCATTCTCTATGCCAGATTTCTTTAAACTAATCTATTGGTGATAGCGATCGCCCCTTACCCTTAAATAAAAAGATAAAACGCGATCGCCTATCAAACTAATTCAAATTAACCCTCTTTATAAGCATCCATCCCCTCACAGGAACAAACCAAATTTCTGTCCCCATAGGCATTATCAATCCGTCCCACACTTGGCCAGAATTTATGAATTTTTGACCAAGGTGCAGGATAGGCCGCTTGTTCACGGGAATAGGGACGATCCCATTCTCCAATTAGTAAACTTTCCGCCGTATGGGGTGCATTTTTCAATGGATTATTGTGGGCATCAATCTCTCCCTTCGCGATCGCCTCTGCCTCTTGATAAATAGCAATCATGGCATCACAGAAACGGTCTAACTCCTCTAGGGATTCACTTTCTGTTGGCTCGACCATCATCGTTCCAGGCACAGGCCAGGAAACTGTCGGGGCATGGAAACCAAAATCCATCAAGCGTTTCGCCACATCATCCACTTCAATAGCCGCCGATTTTTTTAACGGGTGTAAATCAATCACACACTCATGGGCCACTAAACCATTACTGCCTTTAAAGAGAATGGGATAAAACGCCTCCAAACGACGTGCCATATAGTTGGCATTCAGAATCGCAATCTTCGTTGCCTGAGTTAAGCCTTCCGAACCCATCATCGCGATATACATCCAGGAAATGACCAAAATACTGGCACTACCATAGGGAGCCGCCGAAATCAAACCAATCGATTCAGATTCTTTGGCTTCTAAAGATGGAAGATCTGTACTGGGAAGAAAAGGAATCAAATGAGCTTTAACCCCAATTGGCCCCATACCAGGCCCGCCGCCACCGTGAGGAATACAGAAGGTTTTATGGAGATTCAAATGGCAAACATCAGCCCCAAAATCGGCGGGACGACACAAACCCACTTGAGCATTCATGTTCGCGCCGTCCATATAAACTTGGCCGCCATGAGTATGAATAATTTGGCAAATTTCCGTAATGCCTTCTTCAAAAACACCATGCGTGGAAGGATAGGTCACCATCAAAGCGGCTAGAGTCTCTTGATATTTTTCAGCTTTTTGAGTCAAATCAGCCACATCAATATTGCCGTCTCCATCACATTTAACAGGAACCACTTTCATCCCACACATGACTGCACTGGCGGGATTGGTTCCGTGCGCTGATTCAGGAATTAAACAGATATTGCGATTAGAATCTCCCCGACTGAGATGGTACTGACGAATCACCTGTAAGCCTGCGTATTCACCCTGGGAACCTGCATTGGGTTGGAGAGAAATCCCATCAAAGCCTGTAATTTCTCCTAACCAGTTTTCTAATTGTTCAAACAGAATTTGATAACCTTCCGTTTGACCTAAGGGGGCGAAGGGATGAATCTTGCCGAATTCGGGCCAGGTAACGGGCATCATTTCGGCAGATGCGTTTAATTTCATCGTGCAAGATCCCAAGGGAATCATGGACGTATTTAAGGCTAAATCCTTGCTTTCCAGTTGATGTAAATAGCGCAATAACTCATGTTCCGAGTGATATTTATTGAAAACGGGATCGGTTAAATAGGCACTTTGGCGGGTTAAATTAACAGGAAAATCAAATTTAGCGGTTTCCAGTAAGCTTTCTGCGGTAAAGGGTAATTCCTCTTTTGCTGCAAAAATTTGCCAGAGGTCAATCAAGTCTTGAAGGGTTGTAGTTTCATCTAAACTAATGCCCACCGAGCCTTCATCCAGTAACCGTAAGTTAATACGACGAGCTTCTGCGGCCTTAATCAACGCGATCGCACTACTACTGCCCACACCAACTCGCAGGGTATCAAAAACAGGATCATTTCCCAAGGAATAATTAAGCCGTTTGAGTCCTTCTGCCAATAAAACTGTTAACTGATGGATGCGGAGCGCGATATTTTTCAATCCCTCAGCCCCATGATAGGCTCCGTACATGGATGCAATCACCGCCAATAACACCTGTGCCGTACAAATATTACTGGTTGCTTTTTCCCGACGAATATGTTGTTCACGGGTTTGCAGAGCTAGACGTAGGGCGGGTTTACCTTGACTATCCTTGGAAACACCGACAATCCGACCTGGAATTTGCCTTTTATAAATTTCTTTGGTTGCAAAATAAGCCGCATGGGGGCCACCAAAACCCAGGGGAACACCAAACCTTTGGGTACTGCCGATCGCGATGTCTGCACCCAATTCTCCTGGAGGGGTTAATAATGCCAAACTGAGAGGATCAGCCGCTAGAGTAACGAGGGTTCCCGACTCATGGGCCTTATTAATAAAATATCGATAATCATGGATAACCCCATCGGTGGCAGGATATTGTAATAATGCGCCAAAAATAGGAGTTTCAAAGGTAAATTGACCATGCTCTCCTACAATAATTTCAATGCCCAGGGGAATGGCACGGGTTTTCACTACTTCAATAGTTTGGGGATGGCACTGGTTCGAGACAAAGAAGGCATTGGCCTTATTTTTACAAACCCCGTAACTCATGGCCATGGCTTCGGCGGCGGCGGTTCCTTCATCCAAAAGGGAAGAATTGGCGATTTCTAGACCCGTTAGTTCAATAATCATGGTCTGGAAATTTAATAAAGCTTCCAATCTTCCCTGGGCGATTTCTGCTTGATAGGGCGTGTAAGCGGTGTACCAACCTGGATTTTCGAGAATATTGCGCTGAATAACAGGGGGCGTAATGGTGTCGTAGTAGCCCATGCCGATATAGGAACGGAAAATTTGATTTTTAGAGGCGATCGACTTTAATTGGGCAAGAGCAGCGTATTCACTCTCTCGCGGGGGTAATTTTAAAGGGTTTTGTAATCGGATCGCGGAGGGAACGGTTTTAGTAATAAAATCTTCTAGGCTGTTGATCCCCAATAAGTCCAGCATTTTTGTAATTTCTGCTTGATTGGGGGCAATATGGCGATCAATAAAGGTATCTCTGGGAGCTAAGTTTTTTTCTAAGGTCGTTACATTAGGGGACGTGACCGTATTCGAGCTGGTGGCAATTTCTAGGTTCGGCATGGTTCAAGAGTATCGATAGGGATTGCTGTAAGCTTAAGTTTAACGAAACTGTATCATTTTGTAACATTTTTTGACAACCTGGCAGGAGTTTTTTTTGTTTTGCTGGCGATCGCGTTTAACTCTCAAAAATCAGCTAAAAAGTTTTAACCTGCTGTGCTAACCAACGATGGAGAATCGTTGCTGTCCTCCGCCAAGAGCCTTCCGCCTCATTCAGGATTGTTAATAGAAATTGATCGGTAAATTTATTTTGAAGTTGCTGAAACGCTAAATTCTGTTCCCGCGATCGCTCTGGGAGTAATTCTGCAATCAGGTGTTGATTAATCCAGCACTTGAGTCGAGGTAGGTTTAAATGAGCGAGATGAAGCGTTTGGGTTTGATAACCGACTAAACGGGAGAAAAGAGCTAAATTTTGATGACTTCCCACCACCACAGTTAATTTCAATTTATAGGCTTGTTTTAAGGCCCAAATTAGAGTCGGTAAGGGAATGCGATTGGCTTCATCCCAATAGGCGATCGCCGCTCCCATCTTATCGGGTTGACATGGAGGGAGAGTTTGCCATTGCCAAGGAGCCTGATAGAAATAATGACCCCCCGTTTGTTGTTGCCAATGTAAAAGATGGGATGTTTTGCCCGCGCCCTTTTCTCCCAGAAATTGCACAAACAGTCTTTGTCCAGGACTGACGGCCTGGGAATAACCAAAATCTAGCCAGCGATCGCGCTCAATGTGCAAATCCTGGGGCGCAAAAAAAGGATTTCGCTTTAAACCAAAAGAGTGATAGGGATCTAAATGCCGATTGATCATCTGCTTGCTGAACGGCTTACCCGAAAAAGTTTTTCCCCTTTTTCTCGTCCAAACCAAAACTGATCCAGTTCAACTACTACTTCCCAAATTATCCGAATCAATTGACCGTCATAGGAAAGAGGTGCATTGAGGGGAATCTCATAGTCAAAGGGAACAGAAACCAGGGAAGCTAATTTTATTTTTTTGGAAAACTGATCTTTATCTACATTGCCCCGTCCCTCCGTTCGCCAACCAATCGTTAAAGTCGCAGCTTGAAAATCTTTATCGGAATTGGTTTGCCAATAACAATCGCCCTGTAGTATTTGTCCTGGGGAAACTTGATTTTGTTTGAGTTGAATAGAAATCATAAATTCATCAATTAGGAATCTACAACAAAGGTTAAATAGGTCATTTTTAGATCAAGTAAGCCAGGATAATTTTCTTCAATCTCTAAAATCCAACGAATTTGATTATTTTTTCCTTCAAAAGAGGGACTGAGATGGGAAGGAATTTCTAAATCAAAATATCCTTTTACTTCGCGATCGCCAGGGATTAACGTTTTAGAAAAAATCACATTTTCATAGGCTGTTGCCACATCAGTAACAGTATCGGTGCCTTTAGTATAAGTAACCCGCTCCAGACAAATTAAACTAACCTTAAGGCGACTATTAGGAGGAAAATTATGAACTTTAAATAAATTTGTCCAGAAATTTTGCTTTAAGCGTCGTCGGAATGTTACCCGATCATTTTCTCCTACTTTGAGAGGATAATGGGAAAATATCAGCTCTGCGGGTAAAAAGCCTTGCTTCGCGCCCATTTCATAGCGTGCGGATTCATCTAGGGAAAACTTCACCACCCAGTACACAATCCAAAAGACGATTAAAAAAAGAAATAAAGCCACAAAAACGGGCCAAACACCCCCTGAAAAAGATAAGAGGATTGGGAACCCAAAAATGAGAATTAAAATAGCAATAAATGTGATCGATAGCCCAAAAAGCCAATTTGGGTTGGTAAAACGGGAGATTTGCCATTGAACTTTAAGATCTTCCCTAAGCACATATCCTTCCAATCCCAGTTGAATTTCTGAAGGAGGAAAGCCAGCGATGAGTTGGTTCTTGAGTTCTATCTTTTCTAATTGAAACATGACTCTTAGGCTGGTTTAAAAATCTAGATCGAATTTCTTGTATTATAAATTGCTTTACTTATGGCGATCGCTAGTTTTTGTCTTTGGGTGAGAACTTCTATTAATTTTGTTACTCTTTCAGCGTTACCGCGTTTTTAGATTTACAAGTCTATTTTAACTGGGATCAACATTTCACAGAAACAAGTTTTGATAAACGCTGATCGGATCGACTTTTTTCGAGATATTGACAAAACGAGCAAGAAATTTATGTTAAATTAAGTTTAATTAATCTCAATATTGTTTATGATGCTCACAGAATCACAGGTTCAACAACGAACGGTCATTCTTTACCCCGATGAGGATAATTATTGGGTAGTAGAGGTTCCCAGTCTTCCTGGTTGTATTAGTCAAGGAGAAACTAAAGAGGAGGCGTTGACTAATATTCAAGATGCTATTTCTCTTTATTTGGAGGTTTTAGAGGAAAGAGGGCAAGTAATTCCCCAGGCTAATTTAAGTATTGATTAATTTATAAAACTGCTTTGACGAAATGCACCGATTGAGATTTAATATTATATTGAAAAATAAGAAACTATGAAATTCTGGAGAGTTTAGGCATGAATCGGGAAGAGTTGTTGCAGTTAATTGACCAAGCGGCAGAAGATGGACGAGAAGAATTGAAATTGCCAAGTAAGAGGTTGACAGAATTACCTGAAGAAATTGGTAAATTAAAAAATTTGAGAAAGCTTGATTTTAATTGGAACAAAATAAGTAAAATTCCTGATGCAATCAGAGACTTAACTAGTCTGGAAGTGCTTAATCTCAGTTATAATCAAATAAGTGAAATTCCAGATGTGATCACCAAATTAACTAATCTGAAACAACTTTATATTAGTCATAATCAAATAGGTGAAATTCCTGATGCAATCACCAAATTGACTAATCTAACAGAGCTTTATATCAGTCATAATCAAATAGGCACTGGTTCAGTCTAATTATTAGAATGAAATCCTTACAAGACAAGGACTTAAC
>QBMS01000177.1 GCA_003249095.1 Snowella sp. | reverse complement strand
GTTAAGTCCTTGTCTTGTAAGGATTTCATTCTAATAATTAGACTGAACCAGTGCCACTTACTCCCTACCCGTTAATTTTACGAAATATTGAAGTGCGTCGGCGATCGCCATTTTTGGGGTTAGACTAAAAATATCCCCATAATTAAACTTTTTAGCCGTCATCAGGAGGATAGATTGAAACACCTGACGACCCTCCAGAAATGGTTTGCGATCGGGATTACGGAAATTATTTTATCTTTTTTTCTGATTGCGATCGCACCTATTTTTTTAAATTCCGATAAACCTCTAATCGGTTTTGGGATTTGGCTATTTGTTCCCAGCTTATTAGGAATTTCTGGCATTTACGCGGCTGTCAAAATCAAAAATGCCCAGAAAGCGCGATCGCTATTTATTCGACATTTTCCCAATTATGCTTATTTAGGAATTGATCCCTTTTTAGGAGTTTCGATCACTCAAATTCAACAAAATTTACAACTATTAAAATCTATCAATGATGATCCGAATTTTGACGAATTAGAAATCTCATTAATTGATATATTAAAACAGGAAAAATAATGCTAAAATCTAACCTTATAAAAACCAGTTTACTAGTATTAATTGCTAGTGGATTAAGTTCCTGTGGCGTTATCCCAGGAACCAGCATTGCGACTGTTGAACCAGGCTTTGCAGGATTAAAAATACAACTCTATGGCGGAGAAAAAGGCATCGAAAATGCTCAATTGGTAACGGGTCGAGTTTGGTATAATTCCTATACCGAAGAAGTGGTTATTTTTCCCACTTATATTAATACCTATCCTTTTACAAAATCCTCTATCGAAGGTTCTCCAATCGATGAATCGATTGTTTTTTCTGTGGGGGGAAGTCCTGTCTCTGCCGATGTGGGTGTGTCCTTTGGATTTACCACTGAAGCGGTTCCCAATAGTACGGAAACCAAACTGCATCAATTTTATAAAACCTATCGCAAAACCCCCGATGCTTTTCGAGCAAATGAATTACGAAATGGTCTGAGAAATTGTTTTTCAGAAGTTTCAGAAGATTTAAAATTAACTCCTTCAATGTTACCCTATAATCAGCAAAAATTAGTTGCGGCAGTGGTTAATTGCACCCAAAAACGATTTCCGATTATTACCGTTCAAGATATTTCTTTACTAGGCCCGTTACGTTTACCACCCGATATTCAAAAGAGTATTGATGAACAATTTGCCGCTCAACAAGCCGCCCAAACTTCTGAAGCAAATCGTCGTAAGGTGCAAGCAGAAGCCGCCGCAAATGTCGCAAAAGCTAAAGGGGAAGCCCAAGTGACCATTGAACAGGCTCGTGCAGAATCAGAATCCAATCGTCTGCGATCGTCTTCCGTCACGCCCCAATTGATTGAATTAGAACGTCTGCGGGTTGAACGAGCCAGAATTGAAAAGTGGAATGGCCAACAAGCCACCATTATCCAAGCTCCCAATGTTCAAGTTGGCACGAATGGAGTCACTACTCCCAAGTAGGTTTAGTTTTTTCGTTTTATGTTTATCAACGGTAAAACCCAGAGCTTATAACGAAAATAAGAGAACGCGATCTATCTAAAACAATTGATCAATTAGGTTGTCACGAGTTATTTCAAAATGATTAGCAATATCTTTTAAAATCGCGTTTAATGTACCAATTTTAATTGGGCTATGATTAGGGATGGTAATGTGATGCTCTCCATTTTTACTAGTTGTCAGCCGAATATGACTGCCTGTTTGTCGTTCAATTTTGTAACCGAGAACTTCCACCATTTTGGCAAATTTTTTACCCGTTAAATCTCGTGGTAATCTCATACAGCTAAGACTTCTTCACGAATAAACTGTAGGCGAATGTGATCAGGACAAACGTTTTGATCAAAATGACAAAGTACGGCATCACGAACCATATTTTTTAATTCATCAATGGTTTCACCCTGGGTAAAAATTGCTTCATCCAAGGCTCTCGCCGTGTAGCCACCATCAACATCTTCTTCAACTAAAAACAAAATTTCTGTCATTGGAATAAAAGGAAATGTGGCAATTTTATCTTGATTATACCAAAATTTAAAATTACAGTGTTGATCGCCAACGAAAATAAGAGAACGCGATCGCCCTTTTATTATTGGTTAAATTTAGAGTCTGGAGATTATGGGAAAAAGTATTGTATTTGGAACAATTATTTCAAAGATTTAACTGTATTGGTGCTAGGGTCTTTGAGGGGAGTGGGTTGTTCCCCCGACTCATGATCTAACACTCCCAACCGATTAAAAGGCCAAAAACGAACAAACGCACGGCCCACAAATTTCTCTTTGGGGACAAAACCCCAGTAATGGGAATCGTAACTATTATTGCGGTTATCGCCTAATACTAAATATTGACCTTCAGGAACCTTAGCGGGGCCGTATTCGTAATCGGGTTTTTGGGCAATATAATCTTCTGAAAGCTTATCCCCATTAACGTAAACAATGCCGTTAGAAATTTTAATGGTATCGCCGGGTAAACCGATAATCCGTTTAATAAAAGCATCTTTAAAGTTTTTGGCTTTTAGGGCATCAGTGGGATTAAAAACAACCACATCGCCCCGTTTTGGATCATGGAGATGGTAACTAATTTTTTCGATAATCAGGCGATCATTAATTTGAAGGGTCGGTTCCATTGAGGAAGAAGGAATATAACGCGCCTCAGCCACGAATGTCCGAATCCCAAAAGCTAAAACTCCTGCGGTGATGATGGTTTTAGCAGCTTCTACCCAAGGATTTTCGGGTTGGGGATGGGTCGTTTTTACAGGCTTTTGATCCAAGCTTCGCGTCATAGTGGGACTACTACCAAAAATAAAGGTGGGTATGGGAGGAGAATCGGATTAAAAATCGTGTCTCTTCCAGTTTAACGAGGGTGAACGATAGGATAATGAAGTTATTCTTAAATCGAGGATGAGGCTATGGTTTCTCCATCATCATTATTGATTCGCCAGGCACGGATTTTGTTACCCAGTGGCGAGTTTTTGCAGGGGGATGTTCTCATAGCAGGAGGAACAATTCGAGAAATTTCTCCTAGTATAGCGGATGCCCAGGCTAGTCAAATTATAGACGCAACAGGATTGACTTTGTTACCAGGCGTGATTGATCCCCAGGTGCATTTCCGTGAGCCTGGTTTAGAACACAAGGAAGATTTGGCAACCGCAAGTCGGGCCTGTGCTAGAGGAGGAGTCACTAGTTTTCTGGAGATGCCCAATACCCGCCCTTTAACCACGACTCAAGCAGCCTTAGATGACAAATTAGCACGAGCCGCCCAGAAGTCTTTGGTCAATTATGGTTTTTTTATTGGGGCGACGGCGGAAATTTTACCTGATTTACTGACGGCTCATCCGACCTGTGGCATTAAGGTGTTTATGGGATCGATGCACGGGGCTTTATTACTGGATCAAGAGGACGTTTTGGATAAAATTTTTTCCCAGGGCGATCGCCTCATTGCGGTTCATGCCGAAGATCAAGCACGGATCGCCCAACGTCGTCAACAATTTGCGGGGAACCTTGATCCTGCGATTCATTCGATTATTCAGGATAATCAAGCGGCCCTGAATGCCACCCAACTGGCGTTAAAACTTTCCACAAAATATCAACGGCGATTACACATTCTGCATATGTCCACTGCCGAGGAAGCCGAATTATTACGACAAGATAAGCCGAACTGGGTAACGGCAGAAGTTACGCCCCAGCATTTATTACTGAATACCAGTGCCTATGAAAAAATTGGGTCTTTTGCCAAGATGAATCCGCCCCTGCGATCGCCCCACGATCAAGAAGTCCTTTGGCAGGCCTTACTGGATGGAGTGATTGATTTCATTGCAACGGATCACGCGCCCCATACCCTAGCAGAAAAAGGTCAGGCGGAAGAAGTGCCAATCTCCACTCCATCGGAAATATCTTCGGCGGATACCGTCTTTCTGGAACCTGCCAATGTTCCTTCGGGAATGCCTGGAGTCGAAACGGCTTTACCCTTGATGTTGACGCAAGCCATGCAAGGAAAATGTACCGTTGCCCAGGTTGCCAACTGGATGTCTGCGAATGTTGCCAAAGCTTACAAAATTTCTAATAAAGGCGCGATCGCAGTGGGCTATGATGCGGATTTAGTTTTAGTCGATTTAAACCACTATCATGAAGTTTTGCGGTCAGAGTTACAGACAAAATGCGGTTGGAGTCCCTTTGAAGGTTGGAATTTGACGGGTTGGCCAGTGGTGACGATGGTGAACGGTCAGATTGCTTTTGAACGCGGTCAATTTTTCGATCACGTCAGAGGCAAGCCGTTACAGTTTGGTTAAATCGCAAAAACTCTAATCGATTTCCGATACCCCGCACGGTTAGGATAGAATATTGTGCTTAGTAATTAACAAGAGTTAAATCAGGATGGCCAAGGCTAACATTATCGGGTTGGGACGTTCGGGAATTGCCGCCGCTAGAGTGTTGAAACGAGACGGTTGGGATGTCGTTCTCAGCGATCGCGCTAATAACGAGAGTTTGCAGGCAATGGGTAAACCGTTAGAAAAAGAAGATATCCAGCTTGATTTAGGCCATCGGTTAACCTTAGATTCGGATGATTTACCGCAATTAATTGTCGTGAGTCCTGGCGTTCCCTGGGATTTACCTGCTCTTGTGCAAGCGAGAGAAAAAGGTGTTGATGTCATTGGAGAATTAGAACTTGCTTGGCGGTATTTGAAAAGTACTCCCTGGGTCGGCATTACGGGAACCAACGGAAAAACGACGACGACGGCCTTAATCAACGCAATTTTTAGATCCGCAGGTTTAAATGCTCTCGCCTGTGGCAATATCGGCTATGCGGCCTGTGAATTGGTGTTACAAAATCAGTCCTTTGATTGGATTATTGCCGAAATCAGTAGTTACCAGATCGAATCTTCCCCCGAACTCGCCCCAAAAATCGGACTCTGGACAACTTTCACTCCTGACCATCTGAGCCGTCACAAAACCCTGGAAAATTATTACAACATCAAAGCTTCTTTATTAAAACGCTCTAAATTACAGATTTTTAATGGGGATGATTCCCATTTAGCCAGCGTGGGTCAACAGGAATGGAATGATGCTTATTGGACGAGTGTGCAAGGTAAAGATCAATTACTTTGTGAACCAGCAAAGGGCGTTTATCTGCAAGATAATTGGGTCTGTGCTTTTGGAGAATTAATTCTGCCGATTAATCTTTTTAAAATGGTGGGTCGTCATAATCAGCAAAATTTACTGATGGCCACGGCGGCGGCTCGGTTGGCAAAAATTGATAAAAAATCTATTACAGATGCGATCGCGACTTTTTCGGGAGTTTCTCACCGTTTAGAAAGAATTTGTACGATCAAAGGTGTCGATTTTATTAATGATAGTAAGGCAACGAATTATGATGCGGCGGCGGTGGGTTTAGCGTCGGTAAGTAGTCCCGCTATTCTGATTGCAGGGGGAGAAGCGAAGGAGGGGGATGATAGTCAATGGATCGCGGAAATTAAGGAGAAAGCGGCAACGGTTTTACTAATTGGAGAAGCGGCCTCTGCATTTGCCGAACAGTTCAAAAAATCAGGTTATCACGATTATGAGATTGTCGAAACAATGGCGATCGCGGTTAAACGAGGATTGGAGTTAGCTCCTGAAAAAGGCGCGAAGGTGGTTTTATTGTCTCCTGCCTGTGCTAGTTTTGACCAATATCAAAGTTTTGAGCATCGAGGCGATGATTTTCGAGCTTTGTCTTTAGCTTTGCTCTGATGTTGGGGTAAAAGGGATCAAGTACGGAATGTTTTTTGCGATCGTTCCATTTGGTGTACAATACTGAAAGTTTCTTAATAAAAGCCTTATTTGGGGTAGTTACAAAAAGTCTCTGTATAATCTGTATTTAGCCCGATATTGTTGGTTTGTCAGGGAAATACTTCGAGCTTGTTGTTACTGGATACACAATCTACCCGATAAGTTAAGCTGTTAAGAAATTTGCCGTTAATAAGCCATTTCTCTTAGATCTGACAAGATGCCATTAAGACTCACTCCACACCTCACACAGCTAATCTCGGATGCAGCTTTAAAGTCATTTTGGCGAAAACGACCTCTAAGAAATTTCTTGAAACAATGTGGTGTTTCTGATAAAGTATTAGCCACATGGAATGAAGATGAAACAAAAAGAGACTTCTTAGATCGTCTTCTCCCAGAACTTCATGAGTCTGATGTTGGGCAACAAATTGTTATCAAAATAGCATACTCGTTGATTGAGCAAACAACCTTTCCAGATCTAAAAAATTGGGAAGACAGTGAGGATAAAATCCGCGAAGCTTATGTGTCTGTAGAAAGACTAAAAGCTTTTCTTAAAAAGCAAAAAGCAAAAAGAAGAAATCGAACAACAGATATCTAAAGAAGAATCTCAGAAACGTTTTAGAGAGCATCAAGAAAAAATTGCCGAGTCACAGCAAAGCTTGCAAAAACTTAGCGATAAGTTAAATGATCTTGGACGGGAACTTGGAACACAGGGAGCAGGTTACAAATTTCAAGACTGGTTCTATGACCTCATGAGTTTTTGCGAAATTATGCATAGAAAACCCTATGTTCAAAATGGAAGGCAAATTGATGGATCGATTACCGTACAAGATACTACATACCTTGTTGAACTAAAGTTTACAACAAAACAAGCTGATGCAAATGATATTGATATTTTTTATAAGAAAGTAGTTACTAAAGCTGATAATACAATGGGAATTATAGTGTCGGCACTGGTGTAGTTTGATTAAAGGCGAAAAAAGGTATGGTGTAAGGCTTAGAGG
>QBMS01000176.1 GCA_003249095.1 Snowella sp. | reverse complement strand
TATCTTTATAGTCTTTATCATTATGATTAATTCGAGCAAAAGCTAGGCCCCAAGTAGTTAATCTAAGCTAGGAATTAAGAAAATAACTTGGTCTTTTTTTGTCTCAGTTAGTACTGTTTTTATGTCAAGCAAAGAGTCTGAAAAATCAGAACAATTTATTCTTGCAAATAGGCAAAGTCTTTTGTTGATGATGTCGAGGAAAGTCTCTGGGCGTTGCTTAAAATCTGAAAAATTAGAACAAGTTATTTTTGTAAATCGACAAAGCTCTTCAGCCGATAAGTTTTCTTTTTTTTCTGGTGTAAAATTTTTTAAAAAGTTTTTTGTCAAACTGTTACTATAAAGTTTATTTTTATCATAAAAAATTCTTAATTTATCAGTATTTTCAGTATTTAAAGATAAATTATTTTTGATATAATCAGCATAAACTTTAGCGGCTTCTGTTGTGGATTGAATTGGCCGAAAGAATACTTTTCCATTTAATTCACTACTAGAGCTTGTCGGGGAAAGCATTGCTAAATTTCTTTTTTCATAAATAGGAAGTGCTTTATCACTACTTTCACTGGCGGTATGTCCAATAATACCCAAAATATCCTGATGATTTACTAGTCCCTCAGCAACTTTTCGGGAAAATTCAGGCTTATTACCATCATTGACAATAACTATTTCCAGTAATCTCCCATCTTTTCCACCTGCTTTATTAAATTTATCTTGACTATCAGCTACCCCTCTCAACACTTCTCTAGCTGTGTCTTCAAAAGAATCAATGCCAACAACAACAGCAAGTTTCCAAAGTGGTTGTCCTTTTTGTTGACTCTGCAATCGAGCTTGAGCGTTATTGGAGTAAATAGAGGGTACGGGATCACTTGGATCAACAGATTTTGCTTGTTCAAATCTTTTTTTTGCTTTTTCGTATTCACCCTTCTGAAAATTTTTAGTTCCCTCCTCAAGATCAACATTAGTACGACCTAGAAATAATCTAGGCTTTTCACCACTACTCATAATACTTCTAACACAGTCATTAGTTGCCCATACTCTTTCTCCAATAGGACAAAAAGCATATCGATAATTATACCATAACCATGATCCAATGATTCCGCTCAAAAGACCCACCGCCGTAAAGAAAACAGTTTTAAGCCTTCTGTTATTTAAGGATTGCTGACTTGCATTTAAATATTTATGATCCTTAGAGCTTAAGTGTTTATCTTTTGACCATTCAAGGGCTTCTTTCAAGTCTGATCCACGAAGAAGCTTAGAAGTATCCTGACAATTTGAAGCAAACCAAGCTTTCATTAATAAAGCATAGGGACGCAATTTTTTTAACTCGTGATCAATCCATGATTCATTAAAAATCGCCGCATAAATGGGATTATAAACCCCTAATTTACTGCCTTCTTTGACGACTAATCCTGATAACTGTAACTCCCTTTCTTCCGAACTTTCACTAACCTCAATTTCTGATTTTTGCAAAACTTGCCGATATAAATCTAACAAATAAACCGCCCTTTGCTCATCATTTAAGAGGCGATCACTAATCGTTTTCAAGTGCGACTGTTCATCCTGTGTCTTCCAATTATCAATAATAAAAGATTGGACAACCTGGGCAACTAACTCCTTTTCTTTTCCTGCTGTAATCCGTTGAGAATTATTAACAATCAAATAACACAATCGCTGAGTTAAAAACGGTTGCCCCCCTGTCCAATCAAGAACTTGAGTCATTACCGCCGACGGATTATCCACATTTCCAGTTAAACCCCCCATTAACGGCTTAACTTCCGAAACTGTAAACCCCTTAAGCGCGATCGCTTGACCAATATTAAAAGGCGTAACCGATTTATCCTCAATCAAATCGGAAGGAGTCGCTACTCCCAACAAACAAAACGTTAGGCGATTATAATTCGCATTATCACTACGCTTGTTATAACAGGCCCGAATCCAGACAAAAAAATCATCCGTAAAACGGTCTTCCTTGCTCCCTAACTTGCGAACCAAATCAATTTCATCAATAAAAATAACCGCCTTTGTCTCTGATGGAATTGCAGTTAAAATCACCTCTTCCACCAAAGCATCCAATCGCCCAACAGCAGTAAGACCAATATGCTCACTCCACCAACTACGCAAGTTAATCTTAATTCGAGATGAAAAACCTTTCAGCAACCGATTCGCAAAGGAATAATACCATTCATCTCTACTGCCCGTTCCAATTATTGTTAATTCAAATCCTACACAGATAAAATTTTCCGCTTCTAACCGTTGTTTTGTCCGTACCCAAAGACTAGACTTGCCCATTTGCCGCGAGTTGAGAACATAGCAGAACTTACCTGCTTTTAAAGTCTCATAAAGCTGATCATCAGCCTCCCTGGTTGCATAGGTCAGTGCATCAGGTGGCAAATTTCCCCCGACCTGATATTGATAACTTAAACGGATTTCTTCGCTCATAACAATTATCCTAATTGCTCACGAAAATAAAGACGATACAATTGACAACGGGGCTTAACTTTATTGTTATCAACCGCAATTAACCCCATACTTTCTAGCTTATAAAGTTGTTTGGGACTGCTAATCTGGATCGGGCTATCCGAAGTAACAACGGCTTTAAAGATACCGCACAATTCTGAATCATTATCTAAGTTTAACCAGTATTCTTGTAAATGACTGCGATAAATTCCCTCATTGGTCGCTGCTTTAACCAGTAATTTATCTAGGGTAACATTTGGATCAGTTTTGAGATGCTCAAATGCCAACTTTAATAAGTAAGGATGCCCGCCCACTAATTCCGTTAATCTTTCGACTTGTGGTGACAGTAAATTTAATCCGTAGTGTTGAGCCAAAACTTGAATTTGAGAGCGATTAAACTCAGATAACTTAACTTCTTCTCCTACATTAAAAGGAGATTGATAGATATTCAACTTCGGCAAATCTTCAGTAGAATAGACAACAATTAATCGCAACTTTTGCCAATCGCTATTGGTTGTCTGTTGAGCATTTCCCCACCAAGATCGTAACATCCCAAAAAAATTTGCCGCAATAACTTGATATTTTTCTTCAAAAAAACGATCTACATTATCTAATGCTAAAACTAAAGAATTATTCAGATGAGGCAACAAACATTCTTCAAAATAGTCAGTGCAAAGGATATTTGGAGTCATACCTTGCCAATAATCATCTACCTGATCTGCTAGTTTAAGTTGTTTGCTCACTTTCTTGCATAACCACCGTAAAAATTGCGAAGAATTCTCAATCACTTCAGCTTCTAACAATTGAAAATCTAAACGGACTGTCTGATAATTTTGCTTTTTTGTATAAGCCAGAATTTGATTAAGTAAAGAACTTTTGCCCATTTTTTCAGGAGCTTTAATGCGAATTAGTATCCCTGGCTTAAGAATATTTTGATAACAATTCTGTTCAATCGGAGGACGTTCCACATAGTGATTTGTTGTTATCGTTGGTGGTGGCGAAGATTCACTCACTTTAGTTAATAACTTAGGAGTGAGATGTTCAGGAATCCCCTGCATTTGAATGGCGTTACAACCCAACTTATAGGCAAAATCTACGTCCTTATCCGCTCCCAAAGCATCATAAAAACCCACCGCAAACGCGATCGCCGCTTGATCCCCGATCGCCTGACTCATCCCGATCACAGAATTAATATGTCGAGAAATTTCCTTCGCTTGCACTTCCGAATAACAAGCATTGAGCAGAACACAATCCAACCTGTCAGCAAATAGCGAAAATAGGCCCGCCAACGCCTCTGCACTGACTAACTTGATCTGTCCTGTCACATCTTCAAAAACTAAACCCTCTTCTCCTCCCCCATGACCGCAAAAATGAACAATATTAGGCTCATAGTCCAACATAGCCCTTTGTATATCCCCAACACGAACGGCCTCTGCGGTTTCGATTTCATAGAGATCACGATATTTTGATCGCTTCAAACCCTCTTTGATTTCCCTTATCTCTTCACTCAGACGCAACGGATTTGTCCCCTTGGGATTAGCAGACAAAATCAGGATAGTTCGGCGATCGCTCATTGTATCTTCACTCTTCGGAAAAACAGATTGTTGATATATTATCATCTGTTTTACTTGAATATGCCGAAACATCACCATATTTAGATAAATGTTACAGTTCACCTCTTCAAAAACGAATAAATGTAATTACATTTTTTGAAGGTATCACTATTTTTTGACTATCTAAATCTCTACCTGGATCTGATCTAAATGATTAATAATAACGTCCGCTTTTTGGAGATGGGTTTTCGGGCCTTTTCCCCAGTAAATCCCGATCGCGCCTGCCGCCTTAGCTTTTTTAGACATTTCCATATCCCCCTGAGAATCTCCCACCATTAAAGTCGCTTTAGGATTAACTCCCAAGGCTTCACAGGCTTTGAGAAAAAAGACAGGATTGGGTTTTGTTAATCCCTGCTCGGCTCCCATCAGTAGGGATAAATAGGGCGAAAGTTGATGTTCCTTCACAAATTTTTCCACGCTGGGCGTACTGGCCGCCGAAAGAATGGCTACTTTTAAACCCGCATCCGAGAGCGTTTGAATGACATCTAAGCTTCCTGCAAACATGGGAGAGGAGTTGGCATCAGGCTGACAATACTGGTCGGCATCGGTAAAGCTAGAACGGGCGATCGCGAGGGATTCAAACCAACTTCTTCCTGTTTCGGCAATATAGGCCGCCGCCGCAATTTCATTTTCGTGACGACTGCCCACTGCCATTAAACCTGCTGGATCGAGTTGATTGTCTTGCATCCCAAAGGCCATTAATAGGGGTTCGCCAATGCCTGGAATCTGGGCATCAATTAACCGAGCGCGTTTGATTCCCAATTCCCACAAATAAGCCTGGGAGTCTTCTAGGGTTCCATCTTTATCGAAAATAACCGCTTCAATATTCCTAAAAGCGCGATCGCCGCAACGAATTGTAACCACAATAATCTCCTGCTGGATAAAACAAACCCAATCATAGCGAACAATACAAAATATAAAAACTTGAGCCAATCAGCTTCTCTAGTCTTAAACTGGATCGAGATACTTGTGAGGAGACGTAATGTTCAAAAAACTTTCAATTCCCCTTTTAAGCCTGTTGTTGATTCTAACGGGAACCAAAGCAACTTTAGCGGAAACAGTGATGGAAAAAGTCGCGAGAACGGGGGTACTAACCCTCGGTATTAACTCCGAACTGATTCCCTATTCCTACGTCAATGACAAGGGCGAACTTGATGGCTATAGCATGAGCATTGTCAACTTGGTTCGGCAACAATTAGAAAAAGAACTAGGTAAACCCGTTACCTTAGAGACCGTTGAAGCCAAAACCATCGCTGATCGCATTCCCAAATTGCTTACAGGAGAAATTGATATTGCCTGTGATACGGCTTTCACTTGGACAAGAGACAAGTATGTAGATTTCTCAGTTAGTTACAGCATCACGGGAATCCGCTTGTTAGTCCCCAAAAATAGCAATTTAGACGCACCTGAATCATTAATAGACAAACGCATCGCGGTTATTCCTAATAGCGTTGGCGAAAAAGCGATCAAACTGGCCCAACCCAAGGCAAAACTTGTCCCTGTAGAAAACATTGAGGCGGGATTAATTGCTCTGAAAGAAGGAAAGGTTGATGGTGTAGCAGGAGATAGTATTCTGCTCGACGGTGCGCGCCAAAAAGCGGGATTATTGGATACAAAATTAGTTCCCCAGACTCCGTTTGCGAGTTATGGCGTTGCTTGTATGATAGGTCAGCACGATCCTACCTTTTTGCGTTTAGTAAACTTTTCCATTGTTGGGTTTATGGAGAACTATTTAGCCCAAGAGAAAACTGCCAGTGGCATTGTCGATCGCTGGCTTGGGCCTAATGGCATTACCATTGTTGATCCTGATGTTATTCGTAGTTTCTTTAATTACACCGTCATTACTCACGAACAAATTCCCCCTGCTGAAACCAAATAATAGGTTACTCAGTAGTTTTTGCTCAACAAAATCAGGAAATCCATGAATATTAAGACTCAAATGGGCTGGGCCAGCTTTTTAGTCACTCTTTCGGCCTTTAATTTACCCGTAGATGCGGCGATCGCGCCCCAGTTTTCCCCAACTGCCACAACTCAATCCTCTATTGAAAATCGTTTAACTCGAATTTCTGCTACTCTAAAAGCCAAGGAAAGTCAGTTCCCTGAGAAAACCTCAGAAACGCCTGGGAATGGAAACCTAGCTCTCGGCTTTGCGAATGTTCGTGGTGGCGGTGGCTTTGTTAATGCTAATTCTGGTGGCGGTTGGCGCAATGGTTGGAGTGATGGTGGCGGTTTCTTGAATCGCCGTTAAATTCAATCTTAGCCCCGCTTTATCTCTAAAGATGGGTTAGTTTGATGTATCTAACTCATCTTTTGGCATAATTTCAATTTCGTCTATAATGAATTGCTAAATTTTGATTAAAAAAATCAGGAGGATAAATTTTGAATATTAAAACTCAAATGGGCTGGGCCAGCTTTTTAGTGGCTTTATCTGCCTTTAGTTCCCCCGTTGATGCCGCGATCGCGCCGCTCATTGACCAAACGGCAACCCCTCAAACCCAAAGTTCCATCGAAGGCCGTTTAACCCGAATTTCAGCCAGCCTAAAAGCAAAAGAAAGTCAGTTACCTAATAATGCGTCAGAAGTTCCTGGCAATGGAGACATCGCGATCGGTTGGGTCAATGGTCGGGGTGGTGGAAGTTTTGTAAACCGTCGTGGCGGCGGTGGTTGGGGGAACGGTTGGAGAGATGGGGGCGGATTTTTTAACAGTCGTCCCTGGGGAAATGGTGGATTTCTAAATTCTCCTGGTTGGCGTAATGGGGGCTTTTTGAATCGTTTTTAAATCCCTTTGTAAATACAAGCGAATCACA
>QBMS01000175.1 GCA_003249095.1 Snowella sp. | reverse complement strand
CCGAACGTATTCAAAAGATTTTATCGCAATGGGGAGTGGCTTCCCGTCGTCATGCAGAAGAATTAATTTTACAAGGTAGAGTCCGCTTAAATGGCATAGTGGTCAAATTAGGAGATAAGGCAGATCCTAGTCGCGATCGCCTAGAGGTGGATGGAAAAAGGATTGAACCGCTCGATCGCCCCAAATTTGTTTATCTATTGCTCAATAAACCCAACGATGTCATTTCAACTTGCCAAGACCAGGCCCAGCGCAAAACGGTCTTAGATTTATTGCCGCCCCATCTGCGAGAAGGTAAGGGAATTCATCCCGTCGGCAGACTCGATCGCCATTCTACGGGAGCGTTACTGTTGACCAACGATGGCGAACTGACTTTGCGATTAACCCATCCCCGTTATCATTTGCCGAAAACCTATGATGTCTGGGTATCGGGGCATCCAACGGAGAAGCAATTAGACCAATGGGAACAGGGCATTATGCTGGATGATAAAAAAACCCTACCTGCTAAGATAGAAATCGTCGATTATGATCGCACTCGCACTTGTCTGGAAATTACCCTAACCGAGGGCAGAAACCGTCAAATTCGCCGTATTGCGGAAGAGTTTGGCTTTGAGGTTTTAAAACTACATCGACGGGCGATCGGTGACATTAAACTGAATTCCTCCCAGGATCGTCTAGTGAGTGGGCAATATCGTTCCCTCAAACCTGCGGAGATCAGTTTTTTGAAGCGTCATGTTAAGTTAGAGCATCAACCTCAAAAAGTCACGGTGAGAACGAAGCGTTAGATTGGAACAGAAGCTATGGCTACGGTCTGGTGCTTATCCCTGATTCCAAAAATCCTGTTCCTCAATTTAGACATGAAGAAAAATAAAAAAGAATTTTTGCCTGAATCTTTCACGAAAAGCTCCTTGGTCACTGAAGTTCTAACAATGGCAGTGAATTCACTCTGGAGTAATAAACTCAGAACGGGTTTAACGATGTTGGGCATTATTATTGGCATTAGCTCCGTTGTGGGGGTTACCTCCATCGGGCAGGGAGTCAAACAAGCGACTGAAAAACAGATTCAATCCCTGGGTTCCGATGTGATTTTGGTCTTAGCAGGAGCCGCTAGTAGTGGGGGAATTAGTCAGGGGGGGGGATCCGCTTCTACCTTAACCGTCGCTGATGCCGAAGCCGCCGCTAGTCAAGTTACCGCCGCGAGAAAAGTCACCGCTTTTTTACAACGGGGAAATATTCAAGTCGTCTATAACGGTCAAAATATTGCAACGACTCTTTTAGGAACGGATTTAAATTATCCTGATGTTAAAGATGCCTATCCCCAAGAGGGACAATTTTTTACTCAAACGGATTTAGATAATGCCAACTCTGTTGCCGTGTTAGGGACTAAAGTACGAGATCAATTGTTTGGTAAAGAATCGGCGATCGGGGCTGAAATTCGCATTCAAAACAAACTTTATCGAGTCATTGGAGTGATGCCGCCCAAGGGAGCAGTGGGGCCAACGGATCAGGACGATCGCCTCTTTATTCCCCTGAGTAATATGTCTAGTCAAATTGTGGGGAATAATGCGGTTTCTGGGGTTGCCATTTCTGGGTTTTGGATTGCGGCAAAGGATAGTACGCAAATCGATGCGGCCCAATTTCAGGTAACCAATTTATTACGTCTGCGCCATAATATTTATCCTCCCCAGTTGGATGATTTTCGCATTATTAATCAAGTCGATGTGATCAATACTTTTACTAGTATAATTAGCCTTTTTACCGTTCTATTGGTTGCGATCGCAGGAATATCTTTGGTTGTTGGCGGTATTGGCATTGCGAATATTATGTTAGTTTCCGTTGTGGAGAGAACCAAGGAAATCGGTTTACGAAAAGCATTAGGAGCAAGCTATTTTGCTATTTTGACTCAGTTTCTCACAGAAGCGGTGGTAGTTTCCAGTATTGGTGGCACGATTGGAATTGTGGTTGGAGTAGTGATTGCGATCGCGGGAAGTCAGATCATGAAAGTTCCCCTCGTTATTTCTCCTTTATCGATTGTGGCGGGCTTGGGGATGTCGGTTAGTGTGGGATTAATTGCTGGCGTTGTTCCTGCTCGTAATGCGGCCAAATTAGACGCAATCGTGGCTTTACGGAGTGAATAAAGGAGTGAATAATTGATCTTTACTGCAACACTTTTTCCAGTTGATGTTGTTGCCATAAAGATTGATATAAACCCGATTGATTTAATAACGCTTCATGGGTTCCTGACTGCACAATAATTCCCTGATCCATGACTAAAATGCGATCGGTTTGTGCTGCCGCCGAAAGTTGGTGAGAAATAAAAATTACGGTTTTATGTTGTTCCTGGGAAAGGTGATTAAGAATTTGGGTCGCGGTTTGATTGTCCACACTCGACAAGGCATCATCCAGGATTAAAATCGGTGCATCTAGCATTAAGGCTCTCGCTAAAGAGGTTCGTTGTCGTTGCCCACCTGAGAGAGTAATTCCGCGCTCTCCCACCAGGGTTTCATACTTTTGAGGAAAATACTGAATTTCTGAGTCAATATAGGCTTGTTTGGCGGCTTGTTCGACATACATTTCTTCTTTTTGAGGATCGCCATAACGAATATTATTTTGAATGGTGGTACTAAACAAGAAACTATCCTGGGGAACGTAGGCGATCGCCTTTCTCAGATTTTCTAGAGAAATTTGGGTAATATCAATGCCATCTAAGAATAATTGACCTGGGGCGATATCCAATAGACGGGGTAAGGCATTTGCTAAAGTTGATTTTCCGCAACCGATCGGCCCAACAATGGCGACCATTTCCCCTGGATTAATCGTAAAATTCAAATCCTTGAGGGCGGGAACCTGGCTGTCAGGATAAGAGTAGGAAAGGTGGGATGCGGTGATTTTTCCTTGAATAGAATCACTATTTAAAATAACGGGATTAGGATCATTTTGAATTTTAGATTGGGCTTGAAAAATGGCTTCCACGCGATCGATACTCACTTCCCCTCGTTGATAGGCCGTAATAGTAAATCCTAATAAAGCGGTGGGAAAAACTAGACGTTCTACCAAAATAATGAGGGCGATAAAATCTCCCACACTAATTTCTCCTTTCTGAATCGCGGCAGTTCCAAAAGCTAATAATAATAAAAGGCTAATATAAGACAATCCTTCAATAATAGGAAAAGTCAAATTTCGAGTTCTGGCAAGTTTTAAATTCGCATTGAGTAAAGCTCGATTTTTTTCTCTAAAGGCATTGCGTTCATTCTCTTCCTGGGCATAGATTTTAATTAAACTAATGCCACTCATATCTTCTTGAATCAGTTCACTCAAATCCGATAGTTTTTCTTGAACTTCCATTTGTTGATCCCGCAATTGTCCACTAAATAATTGGACACTCATCAACATCACGGGATAAACTGCGATCGCCATTAAGCTGAGGGGAATATGAATGGCCAACATGGCGGGTAAGGTCAAGGCATAGGCAAAAATTGTATTAATTAAACTTAAGACCGCAAATCCCACTAAGCGACGAATATTATCCACATCGCTAGTGGCTCGATTAATCAAATCTCCCGATGTATTAATGGAAAAATAAGCAGGTTCTAGAGTTAATAGGTGTTGAAAAATACCCTGCTTGAGGCTATATTCAACCTGACGACCCACGCCAAAAATCGCAATCCGTGAAAGCATCCTCAATCCCCACATAACTGAGGCTAGGACAAAAATTAAAATGACATAATGAACAACTTGATCAAAGGTAAAAGAGGCTTTAAGGTCATCAATACTATCCCGAATTAACAGGGGAATATAAACCCCCACCGCATTAACAATAAATAAAGTTAATACGCCCCAACCGACCATTTTCCAATGGGGAACAAGATAGTTATAGAGATTCCGAAGTCGCGAGGTTGCCATTAGGTCACTTTTATAAAGATTTTTATAAGTAGAATTTTTGCAAATTTATAGAGTATCAGACTTGGAGACCAAGCCCCTACCTTAAATTAAGAGGGATATGGAAATAGGATTGACAGTTACAAACAAAATACTGTAGGGCCATAATATATTATGTCCTTTCTCTGTCAGCAAAGTGCCGATTCGATATTTAAGGGGAAAAACGGAGAGGAGAGGATTTGAACCTCCGGACTATTGCTAGTCTTCCGATTTCAAGTCGGATGCGATCGACCACTCTGCCACCTCTCCAGAGTTTAATCATTTTAAAGTTTAGCATATTAGGAATACAAGCACTCTTGATTGGCAATCTGAAAGTTTTGATCGACCCAAATTAGAGAAATGTCCCTAATATGACCGTTTTCTAGGGTGACAATGGAAAAATTTCTTCGACGATCGCCGTTGTGGTTAATAATGCGAGGAACTGCCGCCGCATTGAGATAAACCGTCCCTTTTGCGTCCTGTATTACCCTCGTTCGTAACTGAGCTTTGGTATGGCGCAAGCTGTGGTGCATATGGCCAAAGGTGACTAGGGGAATGTGTTTGCCTAAATTCTGGCTCCAGGCGATCGCTTCAGCAAAATCAGGATCACCGTGATCACCGCCCAAGGGTTTCCAATCCCTACCACAAATATCTTCTGCCTGATTTCCTAAGCCCAAGGGGCCGTTGTGTCCTAAAAAAATCACCGTTTCATAGGCTGTGGCTTTAACCGCCTTGGTGATGGTTTCGGTGGATTCCCTAAAATTACTCACACCATAGCGATCGCGGAGAAAGGTGCGATTTTTCCACTCTGCCCCGCCCCAACTAAAGGGACGACTGCCGACGATGGACAATTGTAACTGCGGTAAATCCAGTTTGTTGTAGCCTACATGGGTTTCTCCCAGCAGTTTGAGTTGTTCGGTCACGCGGTCTTCTTGGCGATGATCGTAGGGAGAGAGTTTCCGTCCCCAGTCCGATGCACTGTAATAAGCGTCATGGTTGCCGAGAATAACCGCTTTCGGGATGGCTAAATCTGCAATTAAAGCCGCGATCGCCACAGACTCATTGCCCAAATCTCCTACAAATAGAACCAAATCCACCCCCAAGGCTTGTAATATCAAGTTATCGGTGAGTTCCCATTGATCATGGATGTCTCCTATTACCGCAATCTGAATGGCCGTCGTTGGAGGTGGGTTCAGCAAGGACGGAACAAAATTAATCATAATAAATTTTAAACAAGAGCAATCTTCTGATAGGATAGTAAGTCTAAGCGGACGTGGCGGAATTGGTAGACGCGCTAGATTTAGGTTCTAGTATCCTTGATGTGAGAGTTCGAGTCTCTCCGTCCGCATCTTTTAAGATCAACGTTAACAGAATTGATCCCCAGAAATCATCCAGCACTGGCCATTTAAACAAAAGGCGATCGCGTAATTCCCCAGAAATCGAAATATTTGCAAGAATAGGAAACAAAATAGTTCCCGTTGATCGTCCTTAGCCAACAAGTCTGATTCCCCTTTTTTTGACCTTTTTTCTGATGCAATCTAGCTTTCCCATCGTTTTTAAGAATGGACAAACCGCGCAAGTCCTCACTGTAGAGTCTGATAGTAAAAATATTGGGAAGTTGGTAGAAAATTCAGAGAAGGTGATCTAGGCAAAAACGACGGGTTGGGTGCAAGAAATGAAGGATGCGATGGCAGATCTGTATAAAGCAAATTAGGAGCGTTTATCAAAGGAACAAAAGAGCAATGATGGTCAGGTTCTTAAGACGGTAGAGATAGAGACTAAGGTTGATGTGGTGAAAACAGTAGAGGAAACAGTTGTAATGGTGAAAGAAGCAACTAACCAGGGGACTCGTGAATAAAATTTGTCATTAATTTAATTAATTATAGGAAATTTATCTAAAAATGCTCTATGATCTAATTGATCAATTGACTCAACCGCAAAAGCCATGTCTGACGTTTTTATTTCCTGTTCTCGTAAAAATTCAGAGTTTGTGCGTATTTTGCATGAGGCTTTGGAAAATAGTAATCGTGAAACCTGGGTTGATTGGGAAGGGATTGCCAAGGGAACTGAATGGTGGAAGGAGATTGAATCGAGGATCGAAGGGGCTGATACGTTTGTTTTTGTGATTAGTCCTGATTCTGTGGCTTCTAAGGTCTGTCAGGATGAGATTAACCACGCCGTCAAGTACAATAAGCAGATTTTGCCGATTGTGTATCGAGATGCCTACGAGCTTTTAGAGAAAGAAAATCTTGCTCATCAAGCGATCAGTAGTCATAATTGGTTATTTTTTCGGGATACGGATAATTTTGACCAATCGTTTAAAGAGTTGATCGATGCGCTGAATCTGGATATAGCCCATGTTAAGGGTCATACCCACGTATTGGTTCGAGCCTTGAAGTGGGATAACGAAGCACGAAAAGAAGGATTTTTGTTACGCGGTGAAGAGTTAGGTGATGGGGAGAAGTGGTTAAAAGCCGCAGAGGATAAAGATCCAAAACCAACAACGTTACAGATAACTTACCTTAAAACAAGCCGTGAGATGGAAGATGCAAAGCATCAGGCTGTTTTGATTTTGGAGAAAGCAAAGGAAAAACCAGAAGCAAAAATAGAAAAAGCGAATCAAAACGTTGTCGAAGCGAAGACACAACAAAAACAAATTGTTCGCCGAGGGTTAATTTTGTTAGGGATTACCATTGTTTGTGCAGGGGCAGCAATTGCTTGTGCAGAGCTTAAAACAATAGAAGCGCAAAATAATTTAGAAAATACCAATATTCAAGTGGGGGCAACGGAAGTTAATGAAAAAAAACGCCTCGAAGGGCATCAATCTGCGGTCTATAGTGTGAGTTATGCACCCGATGGCAAAACCTTGGCTTCTGCGAGTCGGGACAGAACGGTAAAATTGTGGGACGTAGGCACGGGCAAATTACTCCGAACCTTGCAAGGGCATCAATCTGAGGTCTATAGTGTGAGTTATGCACCCGATGGCAAAACCTTGGCTTCTGCGAGTCGG
>QBMS01000174.1:7126-9913 GCA_003249095.1 Snowella sp. | reverse complement strand
TCACCAAAGTCCAAAAAGCCTACCCCATAAGTTGTCCCGCCTTAAGTTGGTACCCCTTTTTTTCAAAATTATATTAACTAATTCACATAAAACACTGGGATAAACAAAATCTTCAACTTGCCAATCGCAACTTGCGTACTTAATGTTTAAATCATCATGAGTTTCTCCCATAAAATTAGGTAATAACTGCTTATGAATTCCTAATTTACTGTATCTACTTGGTTTTATTTTTAGATAAATTTCTCGACCTTTATTGTTATTATCTAATAGTACTAACAAGCAAGGCTTATTATTTCTGTTTTGATAAAATGACTGATAAAAATCTAGATATTTTATAATATTATCTGCACCGTTAGCATTAATAATTTTAGGAACAGTTAACCCAAAAAAATGACATAAATTTTCTATATAAAATTTATCTGAACTTCCTTCAACAATTACGTTATAGCTATCTAATAATTCATAATCTAAATCCTCAATTCCTAAATAATTTCTAATTTTACGAGTGCCATTTGTACTGTCAATTTCAACTGCTTTAGTCTCTAAAATATTAAATTCTCTGTTTCTTCTCTTGTAATACGTCTGGGTAATTTTTAATTCTAATAAATAAACATTATCTAATGTATAAGAATCGATAAAAGCTGGCGAATGTGTAGTAACAAAAATTTGTGCTTTCTCTGTAAGTTTTTTAAGAGGCCTTAAAAGTTTTTTTTGTAAATCTTGATGAAGATAAATATCTGGCTCATCAATCATAAAAATTACTGATTTAGACTTGGTTTTTTCAATAATTCTATAGTGTAATAAAATATAAGCTAATCGCTGCAAACCAGAACCTTTACCTTCTATATTTTGATTGGAGCCATCATTAATAAAAAAAATTTTCATCACTAATTAAATCCCTAAATTTCTTAATATCAGTTTCAATGTCGAAACTAACTCCCCAATTTTCACGATATTCCTGAAATAAAGGGTTAATTTCAATAGATAAATTCTCTAAAACTTCTAATAAACCTTGTGTATATTTTTCAAAACTAGTGGTCTGTCAAGAGCCAATAGTAGGATAAAGACGCTTTAATTTAATACGAGCGTCCTCAGTGGTAAATTGCCAATCGATTTTAGCCTTGAGATCATTTCTACGTTTTTCCCAAGCGGCAACCTCCTCTGCTAATACATCTTGACTAGAAATACGTCGGTCAAGACATTGTTTGGCTAAAACACTTAATTCAATTTCAGCCATATTGAGCCAACTGCCATGCTTAGGTGTGTAATGAAATTCCAGCTTGTTTGCAATACGTTTAGCCTCTTCAGGTAGAAAAGCTTTGTAGAGAGAAGCTTTGATGTGAGTATTTAAGTTGTCTTGGACAATTCTTATTTTTTTAGCTTGAGGATGACGATCATCGACTAGATATTTCATCTGTTGAGCATAGTCAATTTGCGTACGTCGGTCAGTAACTTCTACGTGTCTCCAACCTACCAAAGGCTCGAAAAACATAAAAAGATTATTAACCCCCTCTCGTTGATATTGATAGTCAAAGCGTTCAATTTGTCCTGGTTTTGCCTCAATAGGCGTAGCGATTTCAGAAATAAGCTGTTTAGAAATTTCATCAAAACAGACCAATGGATAATCGGGATCATATTCGAGAGTATAAAGCTCTAAAACTTCCGACCTTTGGCAAACAAATTCAGCATTAGCGGTTGGTGGAATTATCCAAGATTCATTTAACCAAGGTTTAAGTTCGTTTTTTTTAACACTTGTCGTACAGTTTCGTAGGAAACACTTTCTATGTACCCCAAAACCACCATTTGGTCTGCTAGTAATCTTAATGTCCAACGGCTAGAGCCTACTGGTGCTTGAGAACACGCAAGGGCAATTAAGTGAGCTTCTGTTTCTCCATCTATCTTTCCTAATTTCAATGAAGGATTTGAACGCCGAGTGAGAGCACTTTCTAAGCCTTCTTCTACAAAACGTTGCCTTACTCTTTCAATGGTTTTTATACTGATATTCAACGCATTACTAATGTCTTGATCTTTCCATGAACCATCAGGGGTATTTATATCCGCTTTTAGGAGAATACGAGCATGATTAATTTTAGCCGCCGCCGCTTTACCTGTTCTAGTTAGTTGTTCAAGACGTTGACGTTCTTCTGGAGTTAAGGAGACAATATATCGTTTGGCTGGCATAGTAGGTTAATCAGTATTTATCTAATTTTTACTCTACATCCTTTATCAGTCAAACTTTGCTTGACAGACCACTAGTTTTTAATTCTGATTTCAAGCCTGTAAATCTAGATTTATCATATTCTATATCATAAACATCTTCGGCAATGGTTCAGCCTGATTAAAGGCAGAAAGGATTACTGGGCAAAGGATTAGAGAAACAAAGAAGCAAATATAAGCTTGGAAGTAATGGTTATAACTTTACAGGGGTGTTAAGGGTAATAATACTATAAATAAATCGGTAAAAAAAGGAGAGAGAGTATGTCAATCCAAAAGATAAAGCCAATCCAAGAGTTTAATGATTCTATATTTTGCAATGGGAAAGAAAAAGAATTATTTAAACGAGACTGTCCTCATTGTCACAGCGAGGAAGTGAAAATTCATTCTCATTACAAAACGAAAAATAATGGAGAGAGAAAAATATTTATCTGTCAAAAATGTGAGTCACTATATTCAGAAACGTATAATACACCCATAGCAGGATTAGTGACCCCATTAAGTGAGATTATTAGGGTGTTGAAAGACAGAGTAGAAGGCATGGGTTTGAATGCGGCGGTGAGAACATCGGGG
>QBMS01000174.1:0-6963 GCA_003249095.1 Snowella sp. | reverse complement strand
TGTTACCAAAAGGATTAAGTGTGAGATTGAAAAATAAGAGTAGTAAACGTCGGGATGCGGAAGGCAAATTGGATAAGGTAGAAACACCTAAAGCAGAGCATCCTGAAACAACTGAATTGCCCGAAGAAAAGGATATTCATGCCAATCATGTAGAGGCATTTAACAGTTCTATTCGACGCTCTTTATCTGCGTTTCGCCGCCGTACTAATACCTATGCTAAATCGGTCTCAGGACTGCAACGAGTACTCAATATTTTCTGGATGTTTCATAATTTTATTCGCTGCCATTTTACTACTCGACAAGTTCCTGCTGTTGCTCTTGGCATTCTTCAAAAAGGGCTAACTTGGGAAGAGCTTCTTCAACTTCGTGTTCTCTGTTAAGTCCTTGTCTTGTAAGGATTTCATTCTAATAATTAGACTGAACCAGTGCCGATTTGTCCATCTTTAAACTTAAATGCCGCTTTGGTAAATTCAGCACTTCCGCCATTCCTTTTCTTCTTGAAGTTAGGGTATTTTGCCCTGCCTGCGAAGAAGTTAGTAAAAGCGGATTGGAGATGCCTTAATCCTTGCTGTAACGGTACGCTACTAACGTCATTGAGAAAGTTAAGTTCCGCTTCTTTCTTCCACGCAGTTAGCATCGAAGAAGTTTGGCCGTACCCAATTCTTTCTTGACGTTCATACCATGCTTGAGTTCTTTTATGGAGAGCCTTATTGTAAACTAATCGCACACAGCCCAATGTGCGGCGCAAGAGGTTTTCTTGTTCCGATGTCGGGTAAAAGCGATAGGAATGAGCTTTTTCCATGTCTTACATTTTAGCACTCGAATTGTAAAGTCGCCCTAAAGGGAGAGGTTTTAAACCCAATTTTTCTGATAATTACCCATAATCATGAAAACAAGGAGTTTTTCAATTTATCGATATTTTTGAAAGCTATATACAGTAAGACTTTGAGAATCACCTTGCACTATTTTACTCTTATCTCGGCTCGATCCTTATTAGAGTGTTAAGAGTGTTAATTGAATATTGATTGGAAATAATCAATATGGCAATTAGCCGTAAGCCTAAGCAAATAGGTAAGGTGAGTCTTGATCCGATAAAGTCAGAGAACAGTTCGAGCCAAAACAGTCTGAGCATTTGAGTAACTGCAAGCCCCCATTTTTTCATAAGTAATTGTAATTGTTCCATCGTTATCCATAGCCGTTATAATTCCTGACTCTTTAAGAGAGGGACAATAACGGCGATCGCCAACTTTTAAGGATGAATCCACTGGCTCCTGAGAACCGCTATTAAGGTTAGGGGTCTCGACAGAGAAATCAAGGGTTGGTTGGGAAATAGAATTTATCGTCTCAATCTGAGCTTTTTCAGCATTATTCAGAGCATTTTCAGAGACCCAATCAATCTGAGACTCGTTATATCCAGACTCAACCTTGAATTGAACTAACTCCTCGGAGGTAGCACAAGCCAACATTTCTTCCTTGATTTGGGTAGCCCGTTTCTCCTTGGCACGGTAGTCATTAGTGGTCAGGTGGGGGAAAGAACTAAAATCCACTTCCGCCTGCGGAGGGTTTAATTGAGAGTCAAGTTGAGGATTCTGTGGAAGGTCAATCCCTTGCTCTATAAGGGATGTGGAATGTGTGGAGGATAACAGAAGCTCAGTACTACTGGTAATAGCAGTAAAAATCTCAAGATTCTTAGTTTCATTTTCATTTTTTTCCGTTTTTTTATCGTCGGTTAAAAATGAATTTAATCCTCCACATCCTCCACTTTCTTGTGTAGTAAGGGTTTCAGCCTCCACTCGATCCTCCACCGATCTTCCACTGGAGTCTCCATTGAGATTATCAATGATTGGTTTTCCATCCTCCACCGTTTTATCAAGCATTGCCTCATAGGTCGGTATATCGTCATCTCCAAGCGATCGCAGTCGTAATCCTTGGATAAAATTACCGCTCCGTTTTTGTTGTTTCTGAATCGGCCATTTGAGGATGATGTTACAAAGTTCTAAGAGGTCGGGACTAAAGTTTTTGACGCTCTTAGGTTGCATCCCAATCATCTTGGCGTGAGCGCAATAGGAACCAAAGAGGGTGCGGGGTGTATTGCCGTTGTCTCCTTCATTTTTGTTATTGCCAATGGGAGTTGAGGCTAGAGGGTCATAAATGACGCAATCATTCAACCAAGCGGCGATAGAATTTGTCCGTTGTTGATTGACCCAAAATTCTTGACTCAGTTCGGCAATATCATTAGTCCCCATGAGTGTCGCTGTCACCACCTCATCAGGAATAGTCAGCAAATAATTGATAAATGCCGATAATTCGGGTTGAAATTCTTGATTCAGGTTACGGCGATCGCGGGATAGGGGAACATGGCTAAAGGGAATTAGGATAGTCCGTCGGGTTAGTCCACTGCTGTTATCACCTTGAAATATGGGGAAATTGCTACTGACGACAACCATTCCGTCATATTTGAACTGAAAGGCTTTCTGTCTTTTCTCTTCGGCTCTGAGAAAATCTTCCCCAGTCAGGCTCTTAAATCGTCCTAAACTGCCTACTTTTTTATCCTCATCAGGAAAGACAATTAACCGTTTTTTGTAAGCATTGGCGGCTTCAAAACGATTTCCACACCAGTCTTCTAGGGTCGAGGTATGGGTGTTACTGTGACCAATTAAATCCGTCAATAGACGCATGAAAGTTCCTTTACCCGTTCCGCCTGGCCCAGTCAAGTGGAGAAATTTTTGAAGGTCAGATCGTCCTTTAAGAACGGCGTTACAGAAACAAAGGAGAAGTTTTTTGATTTTTGGATTGTCTCCAGTGGCTTCCGTGAGGAATTGATCAATGGTTTTCCAATCCTGAGCCAGAACATTGTGTTCTCGTGGCATTGACCAAGTAAAACGATACCCAGGACTGTGAGGTAATAATTTACCTGTTGCGATTTCTAACACCCCATTTTTGAAGGGAATTAGCTCACTTGGCGATCGCTCAATCCAGTTACGAACGATGAGGAGAGAGCGTAGCTTTTTAAGAACATTGATAACGTATCCGTGACTCCCGTATCCGACAATTCCTTTAGCATCAAGGATTTGGCTGACTATTGCCTCTATATATTCATGGGTTTCTACATTCCAGATACCTGGGAAATCAGCTTCATAGCGCATCCACTGACCTGATTCATTGTTATAAGCCAATTCTGAGCGGTATTCTTCGGCAATATCCCGCGCAATAATGTCCGCAGGTGTAATTTTGCTTTTGGTTAACGGTTCCTTTTTTAATTGGCGTTCTAAGCCTTGTAACCATTGTTTGTAGGGAATTGCAGTACTCATAATCTCCTGAACCTTTTCGGGGCCGTGGTTAGCTAAGACATCATCAATGCCTTTCCCTAAAGATATATCCCATCCAGGAACAACGTAAACAACAGCCCCTTTTTTCTTGACGGCTGTTGCCGCTCGTATTTGAGCATCACAGACTGTTTCTTTAGTATTTTGATCGGCATCAAAACAAAACGTGATCGGACGGCCCTTAACGGCGATCGCGTCCAGATTGGGAACCAATTTTCCATTCTTTAAACCCATCTCTACCCCAGCTAGGGCTAAAGTCGGGTATTCACAGGTTTCTAAGGCTCCTGCTTTTTTTGCACCTTCACTGACGATAACGTGGATACTATGATCTTCAAGGACTTCCGCCCAATCTCTTACGGGTAAGGCGATCGCGTCGTAGGAGATATTTTTAGGCGTTAAGTATTTTGCGGGTTTTTCATCTTCAGGACTCAGTAATATCGGAACATCGGGTTTAAATTGTCCAAAAGCTAATGGTTTTAAGGTGAGAAGGCTAATTCCGCTTACAAACCATCCCAGAGGATTGTAAGATGGATAGCCTTTCCAGCCTAGTTTCTTGGCGATTTCTGGGCGTTCATCAAGGGATTGGAGACATTTTTGGGTAATTTCTGCTGAGATGCCACTTTCTTTTGTCCATTCGTCCCAATGCTTTTGGCTGATTGGGTTAGGGCGATTTTCCTCTGGGATAGCGGGAACATCACTTTGAGGGACTTCATAAGCCTCAAACTCAATCGTTAAAGGCTGTTGTGCATTAATAACATTGTTTGCTAGAATGGTCATAGTTGTGCTGTTCCAGATTTTATATTTTCTAAAGAGTCGTTTCCTAAGACTGTATATTTTCTGAGAGTTGTGTCTTAAGACTTTGATGAGCAATTGTTCGTTAAAATTTAGATATGGCTGTGCATAGCGAAGCCCCCCTCCTAGAAGGGCAAAAAAATGAATAAGTTTTGTAAAAACCCCTGCAACTCGCCAAAGTCTAGGGGTTTTTTGCTTTTAGTATTCTACACCTTTTTTCTCTGGTGCATGGTCTTAGTTATCTATCTTAAGATACATAAAACCGATATTTGACTTCTTGACCATGATGTTGCTATTTTTGAGTTAATGTTCCGTAACTATGATCGCCAACAATTGTTCAAAAAGAGACTCTCCATAAGTCATAAGTCTTAGGGATGGGCGTTTATCATAGATTGCAGGATAAAAAGTCACTTGATAATGGGTTTTATTTCGTTTAATTTCCCAAACCCTCTTGTTTTCTTCTAAAAACTCAAAGCCCCTCTTTTTAAGAATCGAAGACTGGGTAAATAACTGCTCGACTTCTTCTGGAGTAATTGGGCTAGGAGTTAATGCTTGATAGACTTCGGTAATAATTGTTTTCGCAGTCTTAATATCCTCTCTCTACAGATAGATAAATTATTTTTTCCCCTTAATTAGGGTATAGATAAGCTCTTTTCAACACAAAAATGTTGGGAGTGGTTCAATATTAGAGAACGCTTGGGGGAAGACACTACATTTAAAATCGTCTTCGTATAGACTTTTGAGAAATGTACTCATTCAAAAGTATTACCTTAATCCCCAGATTTTGAACCACGCTCTTTTTAGTCATCTTTAGCCAGGCTCAAAGCTAGAGATCTGCCGAATCTAAGGTAGAGGTTTCGATCAGTCCATCCAATAAATTGTTCAAGAGGTAACTATGAATTTAGTTTATAGATTGCTCTCAGGCTGTATATTGACAGGCATCACTTTTTCTGGGTTATTACAAACACCCGTTTATATCAAGGCTCAAGAACCGATTATCGATCAGCTAAAAGTAAAAGACCAGAAGTTATTGGTATCAAAGAATGAATCCCTCAAAAAAATAAGCCGTCCACGCTCTTTAAGACTACGTTTTAGTCCTGATGGTAAAGTCTTAGCCTCAGCTAATGAAGATGGTACTATTAGTCTATGGAATGTGAATGATCAACAATGTAAAATCGTTAAGGCACATAAAGCTCTAGTATCTGATCTTGTATTTAGCCATGATGGAAAATTTTTAGTTTCGGCTAGCTGGGATGGAACGGTAAAATTCTGGAATTTGCAAGGTAAAGCACTTAAAACTCTAGATTTTCAAAACAATAATAATAGTTTGTCTGAATATGAGGCTCTCTTGGGAAATGAGCATTCTATTAATAGTATTAGCCTAAGTTTAGATGATCAATTACTTGCTTTATATACACGAGATGGAAATTCAGGTCTGCGGAGTATTGATGGAAAATTATTACAGCAGTTTTCTGGTAAAGGTTTCCCAGGTGGCTTGATTCTATTTAGTCCTGACGGAAAAACTTTAGCGATAGATAATAATATAACAACTATTGAGCTAAGAAATCTTGATGGCAAAATTATAAAGACATTAGTCGGTCATCAGGCTGCCATCTCAGAATTTGCTTTTAGTTCAGACGGAAAAACTATTGTTTCGGCTGGTTTTGATGGAACTGTTAGAATCTGGACTCTGGAGGGACAAGAGTTACAGACGTTGAAATGGACTGAAGCTGATCCTGATCATGCTTGGGTTATCGCAGTTAGTATAAGTCCAGATGGAAAAATGGTAGCAGCCCCTATGGGCATGGTAAGACTTTGGAATAGTCAAGGTCAAGAATTAAGACGTTTCCCAATAGAATCCCCCCCAGCCATGACAACAAAAGTCATGTTTAGCCCCGATAATCAAAGTATTGTTATTGGAGATGAATTAGGTCGAATCAATTTGTGGAATTTAGATGGATCTAAAATAAAAGCTTTCGATAGTTCTCAATGTACTCATTAATTAGAGAGATGGATGGCAATATTATTAAAAATATCTAGACTTTTATGTATCACATCCTGATAATCGATCCAATGTCCAATAACGTTCCTAAAGATAATTTGGTTCCTTAGAGATTAGATTATTAAGAGTATAATAAATTTTTTCCTCTATGCTCTCTGTCAATCCTCCTGCTCCCCTCGCTTCCTTTGACCAGGACCTCCTGACCGAATTACTCCGCGATAAGCGATCGCCGAATACTCGTCGTACCTATTCCAAGGGATTGAAAGATTTCTTTGTGACGATGACTCAATTTGAACCGTCTCCTGATGCGGTGGCGTGGTTCCTCAGTTTGGGACGATTTCAGGCGATCGCTTTGGTGTTGAGGTATCGGGCGGCTCTGTTGGAACGGGGGCTGACTCCTGCGACGGTGAATGTCCGATTGTCGGCGGTTAAGAGTTTGGTGAATTACGCTCGGAAAATCGGGAAGTGTGAGTATTCCCTGGAAGATGTGGAGGGATTGCGGGTTGAAACCTATCGAGATACTACGGGGGTGAGTCCAGAGACTTTTAGACAGATTACGTCCCAAATTAAGCTAAATTGCCTGAAGGGGGTAAGAGATGCGGCTATTCTACGATTATTGTGGGATAATGCGCTAAGACGTGCTGAAGTTTGTTCTCTCGATTTGGAGGATTACAGTTCGGGGGATCTCAAATTGTTGATTAAGGGCAAGGGAAAACTTACCAAGGAGTCGATTAGTTTGAGTTCTAAGGCGGTGGTGTTGATTACAGCAATTTCCGATCAAACACACCACGAAAAAGCTATCTCAAAGGCTCAAAGTAGAGACCACAATGTTGGAACCAATCA
>QBMS01000173.1 GCA_003249095.1 Snowella sp. | reverse complement strand
GACATAATATATTATGTCCTTATAGTCTGTAGAATTTAAACACAAAATCTTGTAATTCATCTAAAAAACAAATAATCAGATCAGAAACGGTTTTTATCTTAATTCTTCTATTTTTACTATTCCTAGCAAAGGATTAAAAAATGACATTAGTTTCATTGGATCTCAAAAAACAAAATTTACAACAACAAGATAATTTTCTAGATACCTCTAAATTTGGGCCGCTAACCCTAGCCGTTATTCAACCCACTTCTTTTTGCAACCTAGATTGTGATTATTGTTATTTACCCGATCGCCACCTGAAAAATCAACTCTCTCTCGATTTAATTGATCCCATTTGTCAAGCCATATTTGAAAGTCCCTTTACCACAGAAAATTTTACAATTTGTTGGCACGCAGGCGAACCCTTAGCCGCTCCCATTAGTTTTTATCGAGAAGCCTTTAAATTAATTGCTGAATGTAGCCAAAAATATAATCATAAAAATTTACAATTTAATCATTCTTTTCAAACAAATACCATCTTAATTAATCAGGATTGGTGCGATTTATTTAAGGAATTTAAGGTAGATATCGGCGTAAGTATTGATGGCCCCGACTTTATCCATGATGCCCATCGTAAAACACGAACAGGGTTAGGGAGTCATGCCGCCGCCATGCGAGGAATTGAATATTTACAGAAAAATGAAATTTGTCATAACGTGATTGCCGTTTTAACGGAAGATTCTGTCAATTATCCTGATGAAATCTTTAATTTTTTCTATGATAATAATCTTAGAGATGTGGGATTTAACATGGAAGAAACGGAAGGCATTCATCTCAAATCTTCCTTAGAAAAAGAAGGGGTAGTAGAACGTTATCGAGCCTTTATGAAACGTTTTTGGGAACTAACAACCCAGAGTGAAGGAGAATTTCAAGTCCGAGAATTTGAAGCCGTTTGTGGTTTGATTTATACTGAAGAACGCTTAAGTCGTACAGACATGAATCATCCTTTTGTGATTGTCAGTATCGATAATCAGGGTAATTTTTCCACCTTTGATCCTGAATTATTATCAGTTAAAACGGAAAAATATGGTGATTTTGTCTTCGGTAATGTTTTAACGGATAGTTTTGAATCTGTTTGTCAGACCGACAAATTCCTGAATATTTATCAAGATATCAATGCAGGGGTCGAATTATGTCAACAAACCTGTGATTATTTTGGATTGTGTGGTGGTGGTGCAGGGAGTAATAAATATTGGGAAAAAGGAACTTTTAATTGTGCGGAAACAATGGCTTGTCGTTATCGCATTAAAGAGGTTTCGGATATTGTGATTGAAGCTTTTGAAAATTCTTTAGGGCTAGAATAATTCGAGAGATAAAGTTGCCATTGGCTCAAATTTCTAGGGTAAAAATAGAACCCTGGGGCTGATTGGGCGCGATCGCCAAGGTTCCCCCTTGAGCTTCTACTGCCATTTTACAGAAGGCTAAACCTAAACCAATTTGAGAAACATTTTGTTTAACGGTTCCGATTTCAAACTTTTTAAAAATGTCCTCTGCTTGATCTGGACTTACGCCCGGCCCATTATCTATCACCTTAACTCGGAGGTGATTTTCGGGGAAATACTCGATTTGTAGCCGTACTTGACTGTTCGGGGGAGAAAATTTTAGGGCATTGGAGATTAAGTTTTCAATAACCCGACGTAGAATAACGGCATCAATAATAATGCTATTGCCTGGGTTCGGTAGTTCTCCTTTTAGCTCAATCCTTTGGGACTGGGCGGTTAATTCAAAATCGCTTACGATCGCAGTGCCTAATTCGTGTAAATCTGTTGGCACTGGATTAAAAAGAATTTTTCCTGATTCTAGTTTGGCCATTAACAGCAAACTATCAATCATCGCTTTCAGTCGGTTACCAGATGTTAAAATTTGCTCTGCTTTTTTGATTAGTATCGTTTTTTTATCGGGGCGATCGCCGTATTTTTGAATAATTTCAGCCGATAGAAGCATTGCCGACAAAGGATTCCGCAAATCGTGGACAATCATGTTGGACATATCTTCCCGTAGAGTGAGGGCTTCCTCGCGCAGTTGCACCAATTGTTGGAGTTCAATATTCTTTTGTTGGAGTTGGGCTTCGGCTAGTTTGCGATCACTGAGGTCGGTATGAGTCCCCATCATCCGCAGGGCATGACCATCGGCTGACCATTCTATTACTTTGCCACGAGCTAAAATCCATTTATAGCTTCCATCTTTACAACGTAGTTGATGTTCATTTTCGTAGAATAGAGTTTCTTGATTGAGACATTTGTTGATATCTTCGTGGCATTGGGACAGGTCATCGGGGTGAACGAGGTTTTCCCAGGATTCAAACCGATTCTCGATTTCCTCATCTGCATATCCCAGCATGGCTTTCCATTGTCGGGAGAAAAAGAGCTGATTTTCTTGAATATTCCAGTCCCAAACACCATCCCCAGCACTTTCGAGGGCAAATTGCCAACGTTGCTCACTGGCTCTTAAGGCGGCTTCAGCAAGTTTGCGATCGGTAATATCTTGGGCCGTGCCAATAATCAGCTTGACTTGTCCCTGGGTATCTCGACTGAAGACTAAATCCCGACTGTAGAAATATCGCCATTGGCCGTTGGCGTGTCTCAAGCGATATTCATGGGAGAAAATTTCGTTATCATCAGCTAGTTTCAGTCTTTCAAAGTGTTCTAAAGTTGGGAGCAGATCGTCAGGATGTATGACAGTCGGCAACCAAGCCGCGCCTATTTCTTGGACTTCGATCGCCGAGTAACCTAACGTAGCCAAAATCTCGCGATTAATATAGATATTACGTTGTTCTTGGAGATCATAAAGATAGAGAACATTAGGTGAACAATCGGCAATTTGTTGAATCAATCGCTGATTTTCCAAAAGTTCTTGTTCTGCTTTTTTACGCTCACTAATGTCTGTCAAAATTCCTTGATTACCAATGATGATACTGTCAGCATTAATAATCGGTGTGGTATTGACGCTCACCCAGACATAGTGACCATCTTGATGGAGATGACGGAATTCGGCCTTCTTAACCTTTTCCCCAGATGGCACAGTCCGTACATATTCGCTAACTATCCAATCGTGATCTTCGGGATGAACGAGATCAATAAAGGGTTTGCCGATCCAGTCGTTGGGGTCAAAGCCAAAGAGTGTTTGAAATTGGGGCGATAGATAGTCAAAAATTCCATTAGTATCCGTTGACCAAATTAAGTCGTTAGCTCCTTCTACCAAACGACGGAATTTTGCTTCGCTCTCTATTAGGGCCGCTTCTATCCGCTTGCGATCGCTAATATCGAAATTAATGCCAATCATCGTTTGGGGATGGCCCTGCCCATCTCTGACTACCATCCCATAGGCTTTGATAAAGTGAATACTCTCATCGGGATGCAAAACTCGAAATTCGGTATCATATTCTGCTTCTCCTAAGATGGCTTGCTGGAGCAAGGTTTCAACAGAAGTGCGGTCTTCCGGATGCAGTCTGTTGGCCCAATCCTCATAGGTAATAGAGCCGTCTGCTTGTTGAGGGAGTTCATAAAGTTTATACATCCGCTTGTCCCAAATTTTGGTATTTTGAACAAGATTCCATTCCCAACAACCAAACGCGCCGGATTTGAGGGCCAGACCAAGACGTTCCGACACATTTTGTAGTGCTTCAGTCCGTTCTAAGACTTTGGTTTCTAGCTCTTGGTTAAGTTGTTGAAGTTCCTGTTCAGCCCGTTTACGCTCCGTAATATCATTGGCACAACCAATTAAATGGGTAATATTCCCCTGCTCATCCTTGACGACAGAAAGATGTAGGCTAACGTAGATGCGTTTTCCTGATTTGGAAATAACAATAACTTCCGCCGTATGTTTCCCTGTTTTAAATACAGGCACAAGCACTTCTGATTGCAGGTTTTCAGCATCCTCATACATGAAGCCAATATTCCGCCCCAATACCTCCGCTTCTGTATAGCCATAGAGTTTTTCTGAGCCGCGATTCCAGCTAAGAATCATGCCGTTGCTATCGGTCGTCACTACACCATCATGAATCTCTTCTAAAACTTGAGATTGCAATTGTATTTTTTTAGTTCGCTCTCGTACTTTTTCTTCTAGTAAATTATTAGTGGTTTCTAGGTTTTGATAGAGTTCCGCTTGTTGCAGGGCGATCGCTAAGTGAACGGATAACTGATGTAATAGTTGAATATCTTCTTCGTGCCATTGACGGGGAGCCGAACATTGATGGGCGATCAATAATCCCCAGAGCGTATTATTACCATTCAGTAAGATAGGAACGACGAGATTGGCCCTGACCTGAAATCTTTCCAGCAGTTCGATATGGCACTCCGTTAGGTTAGCGGCATAAATATCCGCCGCCGCAAAAATTTTACCTTGTTGATATTCTCCCCCCAGATTTTCTTGAAAACAAGTATCTTCAACTTGAGCATTCAAGCAGGGCAACCAAGGGGGCGTAATGGCTTCGGCAACAATGACCCCACTCATATCAGGGTTAAATCGGTAAATGATCGTGCGATCTGCCTCTAAAAAGCGACGTATTTCCCGTACTATCGTATTAGCAACATCTTCAAACTTGAGTGACCGACGGATGTGTAGAGCCATTGAGGCAATGATCGTTTGCTGATTTTGCGATCGCCTTAGTTGCTGAAGGAGTAAATTCTTCTCTTGCACCTGACCGATACAGGTTAAGAGAGAAACCGCAGTCACATCGCCTTTTACTAAATAATCCGCCGCCCCTAATTTCATCGCCTGTACCGCAATTCGCTCATCTCCCTCCCCCGTCAACATGATCACAGGTAGCTTATTGATTGCTTGATCAGTCCCAATCTCCTCTAAAAATTCTAAACCGTCGCCATCGGGTAGATTAATATCTAGTAATACAATATCGGGTTGTTGCGATCGCCACTGTTCTAACCCTTCTTCTAAAGTTTCTACTTCAATAATCTGATAGGAATTTTCTTTGTCTGATTGTAAATACCGCACGAAACTAAAGCGATCGCTCTCAGAATCATCGACAATCAAAATCTTAGGTGAAACTTTTAACCCCTCCTTTTCAGTTAATGGCAAACCCTTGGATTCCATAACAGCAATTGATTAAATAACTTAAAAATAGTGTAAAAAGAACATTATAGGTGTATTCTCTAGCAACTTAACAATTGTTAACTGAATACTCAAAAAAAGCACCTAATAGCCTGTAACCCATACACAGCGAAGGTTTTATGACTTGTGACAAAAAATCAACAATACTTGACATTTCGTCCAGTAAACACCAAAAAAATAGACTATTTTCGTCCTGAATTTATCAACTATCAACTATCAAGGGGCCCATTGGGGACGAAATCCTTCTAAGGGTAACTCCTTTAAATCAGGTTGTTGTTTTTCTGAAGTTGCAATAGGAGGAATCAATAACCAAAGTTTCCCACCCAGAACGGATTCCCCTGCATTCGTGCTTAAACTTGTATTAGCATTCCCTTGATTACTGGCAAGAACTTGATCAAATAAGAGGGCTAAACCATCGGGAGACAAACTGACTTTGGTATCTCGATATTCGGGTAAGGTTGCCAACGGAGTCACTTGATTTGTTTTCAGATCAATTTTTGTAAAATAGGGTTGTTCTTGGTAATCTTTACCCTTGGCTAACTGAGTTAATAAACAATAAATTTCTGTATTAGTTCCGTTAAATTGACAGTTAATAATTGAGCCTTCGGTGGTTAATAATTCCTTTTGCACACCTTTGTTATTCACATAAAACAGCGATCGCGTGTAACGCATTTTGGCATTATCTGTATTAAAATTGACCACCGTTGCGGCAGTGCCATCGGGGGAAAAACTCAATAATTGACCAAATTTAGGTAAAAAGTCTAGGGGTTTGCCATTGGGTTGTAGGGGTAAAATACCAATGCCTTCTCCCTTCGCCACCGCGAGACTTTTACTATCAGGCGCGATCCGAAAATCTCCCCCCGTTACCTTCAGACGTTGGGGATCTTCTCCTTCCTTGAGCATCCAGAGATCAAAGTCTGCGGGGTTTTGCCGATTCACCCGTTGCACCACAATAATTTTGCCATCGGCGGAAATATCGAATTGATTGTTTTGATAATCTTTGTTATCGAGCAATAATTGGGGTTCTAGGGGAATATTGGGATTATCACTGCCCGTTGTGGGAATACTGTAGAGTTGCAATTCTCGCAATCCCTCAAAACCTAATGCTCTATCCGCCGCCGAAAAGAGGATGCGATCGCCCTTGGCATAAAATTTAAAATCCACTACGGTCAAATTCGGTGGCGTTAGAACGGTCTTTTTTTGTTGGGTTAAATTATAAAAAATCAGACGACCCTGTTCCTCGCCCTGGGTTCCAATATAGGCAAAGGCGCGATCGCGACTCCGAAATTCTCCGACAAAGGGTTGAATCGTTTTTCCTTCTTTCTCTCGACCCAGGAAATGTTCCTGCACATCGGATAATTTCACCTGATAGGTTTCGCCGTAGGGAATCGGTGTTTCGAGGGTATAGGCTAACTTACGACCCGACCAACTAAATTTTCCAGGTAATGCGGGATTAATGACTAAATTTTTCTCCACATCGGGCTGATCCATTGGACGGTCAAAGGTCAAAATAAAAGCCTTATCCTCCAAACCAACGACCTGATCTTGCCAGCTAAAATTTTGTACCCTGGGTCGATTTTCAAACCAGCAGTTATTATTACAGAATTTATTCCCTAAAATTAACCCGCCCGTCACGACGGTTAGTGCAACCATGAGGGTCATGGCTACTTTATCAACGGGTTGTAAGGTCTGTTTTTCTAACATAAACTATTAACTATCTAAAACGCATACAAGCAAGCTAAAATGCATACAGGCAAGGGGCTTAAGCCCCTTGTTAAAAAACTTTCAGCAAAATTATTATGCAATCTAAATTTGTGGCACTGGTATCGTCTAATTGGAGGCTAGAAAGTTTGCAATACAAGAGGTTCAAC
>QBMS01000172.1 GCA_003249095.1 Snowella sp. | reverse complement strand
TTGTCAGATGACGCTGGACACTACTTTTGGAAATTCCCAGAATTTTGGCAATGGCTCTACGGCTAAGATTCGTACTTTCTTGCCAGCACTCCGAGACTTTTTGACATCTTTCTCGTATATTGATTTGCATCGTAACTCTGATTTTTGTTGATTTTTGTTGATTAAGAGTACGATAATCGCCCTGGTGACTAATCACCTGAGCTTTCCTTTGTTTTTAAAATATACCCCATTCTGTCCCGCTTTATGTTGCTACCCACTTATGACTACCTTTGTTCTAACTTTTACCTTAAAATCGAATCTTTATAACCCAATCACTAGGATTACTGACTTCTGTCTGACTTATGACTACCTTTGTTCTAACTTTTACCTTAAAATAAGGTCGTGAAACTTAAAATCACGTCTTCAGGATCTGATCGCTAAGATTACGACAATTCATCAAACATAATAGCTTCCTTAGCCAAGGTGTTTTTAGAATAATGATTGACAAAAAAGCGATCACAATTTAGTTCAAAACATAAAAAAGCGATCGCCGTTATAAACATTACAAAAAGCGATCACAAATCATTTCAAGATTCAAAAAAGAGATCACAATTTAGTTCAAAACACAAAAAAGCGATCGCCATCTAACTCAACACAGAGAAACGCGATCGCCATCTAACTCAACACAGAAAAGCGATCGCCGTTATAAACATTACAAAAAACGATCGCAATTTGGTTTAAGATACAGAAAAGCGATGGCCGTTATAAAAAACTTAAAAAGCGATCGCAATTTAGTTCAATCTTCAAAAAAATGATCGCCCTCTTTGAGATTCTACTAAGCCGTTACTTTCAAAATTTTCTCAAGATATAAATCAGGAGTTGTCGAATTGCTTAATAGATTAAGTAAATAATTGCTGAGATAATGATCATCAATATTTTGGGGAATGGTTTTAAGATCACTTTCGGTAACAGTTTTTAGTAAATGAGACCAAAAACTATCTGCTGTACTTAATGGTTGATGTTCTGGATGATAGTCATATTTTCCATCTTGCAAAATAATCTCTGGTGAAAAATGTTCATATCCCCCTTCTACGGTGTTAAGTAAGGTGCTAGGAGGTAAGGACGGAACCACGTCTTGTTGATTGATCACTCTCAATAATGGTAAATTATCAAATTCTTTTGCTCCTATTTTGTTAGTGATTTTGGGTTGTCCAAAGGTGATACACTGAGCAATTGGATAACCTTGATGATGAAGTAAAATCATTAAAATAGCGGCGATCGCGCCTCCTAGACTATGGCCTGTAATATGGGTAGCATAGTTTTGTTTGAGTTCGGGAAAAATGGCTTTATAGATGCTCATTGCACCCTGATAAAATCCTGTATGAAAATTAGCAATTAGGGGATCATCTTTCCTATTGTCTGGTTGGAAGCGATGTTCAATATAGTCTAGATCGAGTACCCAATTTTTTAAGTTGGAACTGCCTCGAATGGCAATCCATTGGCATTGGTTTTGTTCATCAATTTCGACAATGGCATTGATTTCAGTATCGGGTAAGTCTTTAATGTGTAAATTTAAGGAAAGATTAGGGGTTTGCCATTGAAGTATTTTGGTGATGTGCCACCCTAATTCGCTAACGGAATAGGCGAGTTGCGATCGCATTGCATAGTGGAGAATATTTTCAAAGTCGAGTTTTTCCATTTTTGTCATTTTTGGGTAAGTGTTTAAGATATTCTGAACTTTGAAATAACAGGGTAATTAGTTTCTATTCGGCAGAATAATTTTGAATTTTACCGATGTAGACAAAAAAGAGAAAGAAAACAACAATCCAAAGTAAATTAGAGTTAGCATTGGGAATAACAAGGATTATTAAAAAGATTAATGCAATCAATCCCGTGATAATAGGTTTGTTTTTTTTGATTTGTTGAAATTGTTTATATTCAATAACATTGTTTTTGGGCATACAAATTTCAGAAGAAAGTAAGTCTAGTAATAAGTTGACAATTAAAATGCAAGAAATAAATATCAGATCAACTTTTTCAGAAATATTAAAATTCAAAATATTTCCTGGTTGATATCCGTATTGATAGGCTATTTTTACCATACAAGGAATTAGTGGAACGATCAACAGAATGAGTGTTGAGATCGATACAATGGGAAATGATAGGTTTAAAATATGTTCGTTAATTCCACGATGTTGAAACCAAAGGCTAAATAGCATAAAGAAGGCAAGACCATATTGAAGATGTAAGCTCTTCACTAATTCAAAGGTTTGAGAGGATTCAAGATTTAGGTGATTGGGTAAATCCATTGCTAACATGGTAATGCCTACTGCGTAAATAGCATCAATAAAAGCTCCTAGATGTTCTTTTTTCATAAAAGTATTTATCTGTTTTACAGTGAGTTTTTGAGTTTTTCTACGAAGAAGAACAATTTTAGATTGGCCCATGCAAAAAACATGGGCCTTTTGATTTTCAATTAGAAAGACTAATTGATTAATCGCATTCAGTGGTTAGGCAAATATTTTTAGGGCTTTGGCGTAGTAGGCTTCGCGATCGCTGAGTCCATTGAGTCCACCGTTAACTCGTCGGGTGATTTCTTCTACGTTTGCACCGCGATCGCAAAGGGCGTTCATGTTGTTGTTATGCCACCAAAAACCTGCGCTAGTAAAGGGATATTTGATGCTAACGTAATTTGCCCCTTCCATAACATCAGGATCGTGAATAAAATTAGCAAAGGCTTGATAGTTACTGCGTCCTGTTAGCTGAATGACTCCTGCTCCTCGATATTTGAAACCGTCACCAACAGCAATATTACCGAGTTCTTTGGCTTTGGCATGAGGGGGATCGTATTGTTGTTGTTCGACTGTCGGCCCCCAGATTTCTGTCATAAATTTTAATCCTCCGCTTTCGTGGGCAGTTTGGCTTAGGAAATGACGGATTCTGGGATGGGTATTTATTTCAAAGCGATTGAGGCAGGAGTTGAGATCTGCTAGTTGTTGGTCGGTGATGGAGTGACCGTAGATTGATTCGGCTTGATTGTTGGAAATTAAGTTATTTCCTGCTGGCAAGGTGTTCAGTTCTAGCAAGGTTTTGGCTGAACCTGCTCCTATTGTGTCTGGTTCACCTTCATGAGTTTGTTGTTTGAACTGCTCAAAGGCTTGTTTAGTTTGTGGGCCATAAATCCCGTCAACACCGTTGCTTGGGAGTAATCCGAGAGTTTGTAAACGGGTTTGAATTTCGAGGCAAAGTTCGCGATCGTCTTTTAGAGAATCAATGGATTGAGTGAGATTTTGTTGGATAATGTTTTCGAGTTTCATTGGTTTTGTTCTTTGTGAAATATCATAGAAAAACAGAGAGCAAAGAGTTGAATTTTATTCCAGTTATCCAACCGATAAGAGAACAGAATGATTGTTTCAACTTTTGCTGAATCCTAAATCCGCAAAGCAATAGGATTAAGAAGATGTTGTTTGCAGTGTTGTGTTAGTCACATAAACTTAAATGATTTCTCATTTGCTAGTTCTTAGGTGATGGGTTGAAATTTTTAAGTTCATTAACAAAATGAGTAATCGTATTCTCCTCTGTGTCGTTAATCGGCGTACTCTTGTCTGGTGGCGTAAATTCCATAAACCACCCCAGAATTTGCGGGCCTGGCATATTGATAGTAATTACTGTGCCCTCTGTTTTCGATGAAATATTGGAATTTTCACTATGGGATGCGGAGGAGGAGGAGGCACTGAAGCAAAGAAAACCGCCTCCTGATGCTGACCGACTATCAACGACACTCTTTACTGCCGAGAGACTACTCTGACTAACCTGAAAACGGATACTAACATCTTTTGCTACTACAAAAGCAACTGGAAAACAGGGCAAAATTGCATTGTTTACTTTTTTCAGTTTGTTTGGATCATTCCAATCGTTTTCATTAGCGAGTCCTCCTGTGGAGACGGGAGTTGAAGATAGGCGATTCATGTTTGTACTGAGCTTAAATAGTCCAGGATCGAACCAACCGCGACTAATATCTACTTTTGCTGCTTTTAATCCAATTTCAATAGCTGTGTTTTGATCAAACGAATTTGAACAACTTACACTACTTGATTGGGAGCTTTGACCACTTGCACTTCCAAAAAATAAATCTACACTCCAACTACTTTGATTAAACTGTGAGTCCGAACTACTACTGTTCGTCATTTCATCCGTACTAAAAGACAATTGCATTGTCATAAACCGTTCTGATGTGCCTGACTTGGTACTTGGTTGTGTTGGAAAACAGGGTAAATTCTGCAACGCTTGCTCAATTGCAGTTGTGACTTCTTTCAATATACTAGTAGAACTGGCACCAGTCTCCGCTTTAGCCTTATTCTCTGCATCTGTTCCCTTAGTAGTGACTATACTTAGAAGTGACTTTACGGTGTCATTGTTTTCTGATGTAATGATGTCGTTGATGGCAGTTATTAACAGGTCTGCAGTATTATTTTTTGTTTGGTCGCTAACTGCAGCCCTGATCTGGGTTGAAGCTTTTTTTAAATCGTCCTTGAATGTATCACGACTCAAGAGTGCTGGTGCAGGCAGACGGTTGGCCGCAGCAGCACTAGAAGTTGCTAACTTCTCCCTCATATTATTCAAATCATTTAACTGAGCTTGGAGACGAGCAAGGATGACAGGCAAATCGCCAAAGTTTTTTGCTTGCGCTGAGGAAAGATTCATTCCAGCAGCAGCAAGTGCTTGTGCGTCTTGGAGCAGTTTAGATTGTGCGGTTACAAGCTTTTTTTGCCCCGTAACGACTGCACTGATATCCTCTGTGGTCAATGCAGTCGAACCTTGAGAAGTCTTTTTGGATGGGCTTTGCTCCGAAGAAGATATCGCGCTATTAACCTTAGTGAAATCTTGCGTGAGTCCAGTTAACTCTACTGAATCACTTTGAGCATGAGACAAATACATCTCAATTGCTGTCGCCGTATTGTCTGTATAGGCATTGAGGATATTATTCTGAGCATTGGTGTAATCACTTAGAGAGGTGGTAAGTGCATCCGCTTGCTGTTTCATCTCACTAGTAGAGGGGACTTGAGACAAAAGTGATTGAATTTGCGAGATACTCGCCAAGATTGCTTGTCGCCGAGCGGAGATAGTAATCGCAATAAATTCAGGATCTTGGAGAAGATCGACTGGATTCATATCACTAGCTAAATCTAAAAACCAGTTATCTGGGACAAGATCGATGGGGTAATTGTAACCCCCGCTTGGTGATGGTACACGAATATCATTCACGACAGATAATACTTCTTCCATCTCACCACCTGGTCCTACTTCAAGTGCCCCCAAAATGGCCTCCATGTCTGTTGGAGAAAACACCGAGAGGATTTCTCCTCTTGCCGCATCAATCTGTGCGAGTTCTCCGTCAGCGATACTTTCAAACCATTCGAGAAACTGTTCTTCTGTATGGCTTTGTTTGTAGTCAAGAATTTTCTTTTCCCAATCAGACTTGAACTTTAGCCAGCGTTCATAAAGGGCAAAGTAATATTCTTGCAAACTTCCAGTAAAAGGTTGATCTCCAACCTTAGCGTTTGCTGGTGCAGAAGAGTTTATATAGTCTCGTAAGTTATTTTTTACATCGGCAAGCTTGGGATCAAATTGTGGTACGAGAACGCTAAGTGCCTGCATATATTGTGAAGAGAGGCGTTGTCCATTAGAACTTCCACTCACCTTGCTAACATCAAACATCTGATCGACAAGACGAGATTCTGCTTCTGCGACTAAAGCAGGCTTATAGCTTGTGGTATCATAAGCATAGGTTGCTTGATCGAGGGTAGTACTTGGCATAAGCATGGTAAAGAACTGATTTGGGTTTGTTCCACCAAATACCTGAACTAGCTGATTGTAAATTTGCTCAATTGCGTTTGGCATACAGAAACTCCTTTGGTAATTTGAAAATAAATAATGGTAACAGCGCAATAAATTTGATATTGCCAAATCAAGTAATGACACAATAGAAGCACAACAATTTAAAGGATTTTACTGAAGTCGTTGTTTTTGAAAATCCAGTTGTCATTTTCCAGTTTGGCAATATCAGTTTTAAAACAACTTCTTAGAGATGAATTTGGGTAGAAGCTGTTTTACAACCTACGATAGGAAGGCATCCTGTGGCAGTAATAGTCAAAATATAGGTATTAAAGTCAAAAGATAAGTCAACTTCTGCTTTTACACCTAAAACACTCCCTCCAATTTTTGCATTGGGATTATTAGGATTTAGGTCGATACCACCAATTCGCGTTTTTTGACCAAAATGAGTAATGAAAATATCAACTTTGACTTCGGGAGGCGAAATAGACAGCGAGTAATCTACTTCAACAATTCCAAAAAAGGTGTGACTGCCAGATGTACCTTCTAAAACTGTATTAGCTGCTATTGCCGCAGTGCTTAAGTTGATCGGTGAAGAAGTACCTTGATTGAGAGCAATATGGGGTAGTAAGTCTGATGCAGATGTGGTTACTTGCATGATAATTTTTTCCGTTGATAAGATTGTAGTTATTATTTAGATTCAACTTGTTTGAACCTGACACTATCTATCAAACCCCGCCCCTACCTGACTTCAAACCTGAGAACACCTGACATTTTTCTGACTTCTGACTGACCTTGTTCTGACTTTCACCTGAGAATAAGACTATTGACCCCAAAACCGTCCCTCAATACAGCGATTTGCCAAAAGTCCCACAAACCCTCCCCCTCCAACCAAACCGCTTCCTCAACCAACGCACCACTGCATATCTGACATCTTTCTGACTTATATCTACCTTTAGTCGGACTTTTACCTTAGAATAAGACAGTTAAACTTAAAAACGTCTCCCATGCCCCGATCGCTGAGAGTCCAAACCACCCAACTAAACCGCGTAAAACTAGCCCTCCAACGAAACGGCTTCCCCAGCCAACGCGCCCTCGCCGAAGAAGTTGGACTATCTCTCGCCACCGTCAACAACTTCCTCACAGGCAAACCCGTTGACTACACAACCTTTGAAGAACTTAGTCGACAACTGGGCCTCGAATGGAAAGACATCGCCAACCTCGACTTTGAACCCAAAATCCCCACAAAACCCCAAAGCCTCGAATTTTTTGACACTGAACCTGATAATTCCCCACCC
>QBMS01000171.1 GCA_003249095.1 Snowella sp. | reverse complement strand
CTCTAAGCCTTACACCATACCTTTTTTCGCCTTTAATCAAACTACACCAGTGCCCTTGAATTAAGGGAACTAAAACAGGATGTACGGCAAAATATTTTCGAGGATGTCTACTATATTCTAGGATGTGACCTGTGAGTAATAACTCTAATTCTTCTGGTGTTCTAGGGATAAAAGTTTTTTGTGAAATTACTTTCTGGAGAGTTTCTAGATTTGCATCAGTTAAACCCATAAATTTTGAACGAGAAAGGGACGCAATAGCTTGTTCTGCGTGTTCTAGTTTGACATCATCGGAACCATCAACATAAGCTTCTTCAATAGCTGATTGAGTGAGGGACATTAAATCGCGTAGAACGCCTCCCGAAAAAATAACAAGAAATTCTTTTGCTTCTGAAGTAATAGAATTATCAGAATCACGAAGGTTCAAAATATTCATGAAAAATCTTTGAGCTTCTATATTCTCAGAAGTATCCAGATAGGAAAAATAGTATAAGTAATTTGCAAAATTCTCAATTTCTTTTATGTGAGCTACCAATATAGATCCAACAATAACTACACCAATACCAGATTCCGAAAGTGAATTTACATCATTCAAGATACGATTGATAAATATATTTGTGTCATTTAATCTGTCTAGTCCATCAAAAACAAAAGTGATTTCTCCACGATATTGAAAAACAATTTTTGCTAAAAGAATAAAGGATTTTATTAGTTCTGACTGTTTTTTTTCTTTCTTTTTGAGAAGTCCTTGATCATAAAAAACTTCTGTTCTAGTTGGTGAATGTATGTCACCTAAAAGAGATGTTTTATGCAAATTACCAATATAATGAGGATTGTCAACTTCTCGTTTTTCACGATAGCCATGTGCGAATTTTTTGATTGTTGTTTTTGCTTTTATAATTTCTTGATCTCCATCTAATTCTAAATCATTAATTTTGTCTAAAAGCTTAATAATTTCAAGACCAGCGATCGCAACTAACGAACCTTGTTTAAGCTCAGAAATATCAGTATGAAGGCTAACATCCACATAAATCGCATTAAAATCTTCTAACTGATTAAGATGCTCCTGAGCTAAAAGTAATTGAGTCGTTTTTCCTGAACCAATTCCCCCCAAAAGTAAGTGTACCGAGGATGGACGAAGTTCTACTCGACGAGCAATTCCTGCCATAGGATTATTAGGCAAATCAACATAATATCCCCGTTCGATCGCGTGTTGGGGATTAGAACTGCCTTCAAAAGCGGCCATTAACTTACGAAAACGTTGCAGTCGCTCAGACATAACAAATCAACCAGAGCTTTAATTGCTTGTATTTTAACTCATAACCTTTTGAACGTAAAACTTATCCGTGATCGCGTTTTTTCGATTTAACGATGCCATTTAGTTCCGCCGCCTGCTTGATCGATCAGCGTAATTCCCTTGGCTTTCAGTTCATCCCGTAGGCGATCGCCCTCTGCAAAATTCTTCTGTTTTCTAGCTGAAATACGTTGTTCAATCAGATCTTCAATTTCAGCATCGGTTAATCCATTTTGAGAAACTTCTGGTAAAACTTCTGATTTAGCTTCTAACCCTAAAACTCCTGCTAAACTCACCAACGTTTGCCACTGTTCCCAGAGAATATCAGGTGAAACATCCGTACTGCCTTGATGAACCAACAGATTACCCGCCCTGCGTAAATCCTTCGCTAATTCAAATAAAATGGCTAACCCCTCAGCAAAATTGAAATCATCATCAACTGAATCTCGAAATTGTTTCGTAAAATCATTAGCGTCTGGTGTTAGGGGGGAAAAATCTAAATTCCAGCCTAATTTTCCCCCATAGTTCCCACCAAATAACAAACCCTCTTTCAATGTGTGCCAACCATTGGTCGCGGCTTCCAATGCTTCATCCGTAAAATCGAGGGGTTTGCGATAATGGCCCTGAAGTACAAATAAACGCACTGCCATCGAATCCACTTTTTCCAATAAATCGCGGATCGTCGTGAAATTTCCCAAGGATTTGGACATTTTTTCTCCACCGACCTTGACCATGCCGTTATGGAGCCAATAATTCGCCAAAGGTTTGCCCGTTGCCGCTTCTGATTGAGCAATTTCATTTTCATGGTGGGGAAAAATCAAGTCACTGCCCCCCACATGGAGATCAATCGTTTCCCCCAGGCGTTCCCGCACCATTGCCGAACACTCAATATGCCAACCGGGACGACCCGCTCCCCAGGGTGAATCCCAAAACGGTTCATCGGGTTTAGCCGCTTTCCAGAGGGCAAAATCAAAGGGATATTTTTTCTTTTGGGAATCAGGATCATCGGTTTCGACTCGACCACTGGCTCCCGCTTGTAAATCGTCTAATTTTCGACCCGAAAGTTTTCCATAATCAGCAAAATTTCGCACAGCATAATAAACATCTCCTTCTGAGGCGTAGGCGTATTCCTTCGCTTCGAGTTCTGCCACTAATCGCTTAATTCCGTCCAAGCTATGAGTTGCGCGGGGATAGGCATTGGCGGGTTTAACTTGAAGATTTTCCATATCCTCGAAATAGGCCGCAATAAATCGATCCGAAACTGCCTCCATCGTGGTTCCCTCTTGTTTGGCACGATTGAGGATTTTATCGTCAATATCGGTAAAATTTTGAATATATTGAACTTCGTATCCCCGCCATTGCAAATAACGACGGACTAAATCCCAGGTAATGCAAGTGCGAGCGTGACCGAGATGGCAATAATCATAAACTGTGATTCCACAACAATACATTTTGACTTTTCCCGCTTCTAGGGGCTGAAAAGATTCTTTTTGGCGAGTCAAGGTGTTGTAGAGGGTCAGGGTCATGATGAAAGAAAAAGAATTTACGTTTCCCAATCTTAGCAATTCATCTCCCTGCTTTTCTATCTAAATAAAGAATTATTGTTTTGTCTTTTTATTCCCCAAGGTGTTGCTATTCTGGAAAAGGGTTTCTCCCCGCGATCGCTGATGATCATCAAACAGCAGAAGAGCCTTGAATTGTGCTGTATTGAATCCAACCTAGATCAATGTTTTCGGGATTAATTTTACTATTTTCAACTTTTCATCTTTACCTATGGATTCATCAAACTATCAAACGCCCGTTTCCCAGTTATTAACCTATGGTCACCCCAAAACGCCATCGGATTGGGCGAATTATTCCCAAGAATTTGGATTAAAATCTGAGCATATCCCCGAATTAATTCGTTTGGCGACGGATTTATCCTTTAATGATTTGTATCATGAAGAGTCTCCAGAAGTCTGGGCTCCCCTCCATGCCTGGCGAGCCTTATCTGAGTTTGGGCCAGAAGCCAGTAGTGCCGTTACGCCGTTATTGGGATTGATAACTGAGCTTGAGGATGATGACTATTTTCGGGAGGATATGCCTCAAGTTCTCACTAAAATCGGCCCTTCGAGCATCACAGAAATTGAAAAACTGTTGCATGGCAGTTCCACAGAATTATTGACTCAGGGACTTTTGGCCACTGATTGCCTAGAGGCGATCGCGAAAGAATATCCTGAAACGCGAGAACGAATTTTTGACATTGCAATCAGACAATTAGACAACTATCGCCACAATGATCCTGGCTTGAACGGTTTTTTAATTCGTTTGTTATGCGATCTAGAAAACGCAGACGCATTACCTGCGATCGAAAAAGCGTTCTTTGAAGGAAAAGTCGATGTTTTTGTTGTCGATTGGGAAGATGTACAGATTGCCTTTGGCATCAATGATCCTGCTCCTAATCGCGAAAGTCTCCGTGAATTCATGAAAATTCAACTCACTGGAAGACAGAAGCCCAAGGGTTTTGCTTCTGCGACGAATACTAAGGCTAAAGCTAACAAATCTAAGAAAAAAGCTAAGTCCTAAAAGCCAATTGATTCCACAAATTTATGGAGCTAAGCGGACTTGAACCGCTGACCCCTGCAATGCCATTGCAGTGCTCTACCAACTGAGCTATAACCCCTTGAGTCCGTTATCCATCATCTCCTATAGCAACTCTTTCTGTCAAGTCCCGTTTTGTAACAATACGCTCTAGCAGAGAAAAGGCGTATGTTTTTTAAGAAGTCATCTCTTGCTGATTATTGAGAATCATTTCCTTTTCCGTGTGTTTAGCCTCTGCATTGAGATTGGGCAAGATCGGGAAAAAGGGTTGATGAATACTAATCAGATTGGCAAGGGTGCGCTTGAGTTGGGTACGGGGAACGATCGCATCAACAAAGCCGTGTTTGAGTAAATATTCCGAAGTTTGGAAGCCTTCGGGCAGTTTTTCCCGTAGAGTTTGTTCAATGACTCGTCTTCCTGCAAAACCGATGGTTGCTTTGGGTTCGGCGATAATGATATCCCCTAGCATGGCAAAACTGGCGGTGACACCTCCCGTTGTGGGATGGGTCAATACGGGAATATAGAGTAATTTTGCCTGGCGATGTCGTTCTAAGGCTCCAGAAATTTTCGCCATCTGCATCAAACTGAGCATTCCTTCCTGCATCCGCGCTCCTCCAGAGGCACAGACAATCACCACAGGAATTCCTTCGGCGGTTCCGTATTCAATGATGCGACAGAGTTTTTCGCCAACCACCGATCCCATACTGCCCCCCATGAAACGAAAATCCATTACCCCCAGGGCGACGGGTAAACCATCAATCAATCCTGCGCCTGTTTGCACGGCATCCGTTAGTTGGGTGCTTTTTTGGGTTTCTTTGATGCGGTCTTTGTAGGGTTTGCGATCGCGGAATTTGAGGGGATCGGTGGGATGGAGATGGGCATCGAGGGGTTTCCAGGTTTTGGGGTCAATCAATTGCCGAATCCGTTCGTCACTATCGACCCTAAGATGATGACCACATTCCACACAGACTAGTTGATTGGCTTGTAAATCCTTGGTGTAGGTTAAAACGCTACAGACCTGGCATTTTGTCCAAAGGCCATCAGCAATTTCTCGCTCTTGTTGCTGTTGTTGGACAGTCGGGGGTTCGGCTTTTTCTCGGTTAGCAAACCAGTCAAATAAAGACATACGATATCAGATTTTATCGGCATTTTCAGCCATTAAGTTAACATTAAGCCAGTTTTTAGTCATGATGGCTCATCGTCTTCGGGCGCACTGAGCAGTAATAGGGCTGTCCATTGGTCTTGCGATCGCACTTGCAAAGCAGTTTGGCTACCTTGCCCGAAATAACCGCCCAAACCAATATCCAAAACCCGACTCGGAATCTCGTAGGCGGCCAGAATTTGTTGCATCAACTCCGCTTCCCAACGAGCATTGGTATTTTTTATAGTAATCCAAGACACTTTTTCATCTTATCAGGAGTGTTATCCCTTTCGGTTTTCTGACGAGTTATCCTTACGATTTTTTCAATGGAACCAAGGCGATCGCGCTTTCAGAGACTAGACGGCTTGGGGATTCTTAAAGCAATAAAGCAAGGGAAAAATAATCTTCGCCCTTGCTTAAATATTTTATCGAGAAGCTAATTCTTCTAGTTAAGAATTTCCAATTGAACAGGTGCAATTCCACTGCTATGGACACCGATCGCCCTAGCGGCTCCCGCCGAAAGATCAATGACTCGTCCTCGGATAAAAGGCCCCCGGTCATTAATGCGAACCATCACCGATTGACCATTACGGAGATTCGTCACTCTGACCCTGGTTCCGAAGGGTAGGCTTTTGTGGGCCGCTGTGTAACCGTTTTGGTTATAACGTTCTCCATTAGCTGTCCGACGACCATGAAAACCTGGCCCATACCAAGAAGCCATTCCGCCTCTAACTTGGCGACCCGTTGAAGGGGCATTAACAATTGGTTTAAAAGACGGCTGAGACACCTTCGCAATGGAGGTCAAAGGTTCGGCATTCCCCATCACTCGTCGTAGGCGATTTGCCATTTGCAGAGTATCTTTACTCAGATTACGGGTGGTATCGGGTAAAACCGTATTTTTATCCAGGCGAACCAGGGTGTCTTTATTGACTTGAATCAGATAAGTCCGAGATTTTTGGTCAACTTCAATCGTAATATTTTTGGCGTTAAAGTCAGGATCTTGAGCGAGTTGATTGATTTTATCGGCGATCGCCCTAGCTCGATCCATTGCATTGTCGGGAGAGGTCAAATCTTGGTTATTACTGAGAGCCACCAGATCGGCATTGGAACCGAGAAAAGTCATGATGGGAATATTACGCACCCGCAGCGTAACGGCTAATCTTCCATCTTTCCAAGCGTGGGGCTGAATATCGGCGATCGCAATATTGTCTTGAGAAGCAGGAGTTAAATAGGTTGGTGTAACGGATTTTTGAATAGAGGCCGTGGGGGAAATCTTATCCGTACTTGGTGCAGCGTTTTGAGGAACGGCAGTTTGAGAAGAATCTTGATCGTTATTAGAAGCTAAAGTTTTGCTGAGGCCATTTGACAAGAACAAGGTTGTTCCCAGGGCCGTCATCAGGGCTGTTGTTTTTAATCCACTCAGAATCGTTTTTTTCATAAGCATAAGCAAAAATTAGGTCATGGTGGGTTTTAATGAGTCACAATCCTTGGTAAAAAAACACAAAGATCTGAATCTTCCACCGTGTGTCTTGTAGGAGTAATCTGGGTCGTTTTGTATCAACTTGTGACAGATTAGCATGGTGATCTGGCTGGGGATCACGTCAATCCTTATTGCTTAAGACATTACTAATCAGATTTTTAAATATTGCTTGACTTTAACAATGAAAAAATAAAATGATTGAGGGTTTGCTTTTTTTTGATTGTTCTGACCGCCGTCTTACATTTACACAGGGATGATAATTTCAAACATCAAATTTCTATGACTCAAGGTAGATAAGACTCACGCATGACACTTAGGGAAGTGTCCGACGAACATAAAATCAGTAAATATACGGATTGTCGATGTATTCTTTGGGGTCATGTCGTACTTAGAAGTCAATATATCCTGATTAATCGGAGACATTTCAATAAGAATAATTCATCAAAAATGACCCTAAATTCCTTAGAGATCAACCAATAAATCGGGCTTTCTGATCAGGTTTTCTTATTTATCTGTTTAATAAAAATAATATTATGTCGAGATTTGAAGACTTATTATTTGCATGGAAGGCGATCGCGGGTCATAAAATCCCACCCAAAAAACTTGAGGTCAGCAACCGTTACCCCTTAGCATGAAAAAAAGTCTCAATTATTTTAGTTACTAAGGTTATTTAACCCAATGGATTATCGAGAAGCGGGAGTTGATGTCGAAGCGGGCCGTGATTTTGTTGAACAAATTCGACGCGGCGTGGAAAGCAC
>QBMS01000170.1 GCA_003249095.1 Snowella sp. | reverse complement strand
GACAATCAGGTGAGAAATGACGGCTTCTGCCCCTGAGAGGGGATCAACGCCTGAACCATGACGATAATCGGTTAGAACAGTGGCATCTACATCATCGGGAAAACGGGAAATGACGGCGATCGCGTTGGCCTTAGTTTTATTAATTGATTTTTCAGCCGCACGGAGCAGACTATCGGGATTGCCAATGGTTCCCCAACTGGTTCCTGAATCAGCAGTTCTTAATTCCACGTTTAACGGTTGATCGGTGATCACATAATCCGTCAGATTGAGTCCCAGGGTCGCACGGGTCGCATCAGCTACTTGTAAATGGCGCGATCGCAGATCGGGTTCAATCCCCTGATCGAAAATCAAGCCGACGCGGTTTTGTTGATCAGGTTGTAATCCCCATTTTCCCTTGGCGAATTGATCTAATCCGTAACCCTCCACATAGAGCGCGTTACTAATCGGCCAATAGAGTTGGGCCCCATTCATCACATTGGGATGGGTAATCAGGCGATCGCAGATTTGGGACATGGCCCTGGCAACGGGTAAGGCATCTCCTGCATAACCACCAATAGCCGCACCAATGCCCGTTGGGACAATTAAAACGACGTTATAGGTCACAATTTGGAAGGTAAAAGTTAAAAATAGCTGAGTTTATAAAGTTACCTGGTGGTGACAATCGCTTCGACCTGGGCCGTTTGCTTTTCGGTATCCACAGAAGCGATCGCCCACCGCAGGGGTTCACCCCGTTTTTCGAGTTCTGCCTCAATCGCGGCTTGGAGCTTAATGGGGCTTTCTTGGAGGTCAATTTCGGCTGTGATAAAATGAGTCGTCATAGAGTGAATTGATAAAGAGATAATTGTCATTATTTCACATAATCAATATTACTCAAACTAAGCCTCTGATTTAATGAATTATTCTCTGCCTGAATCTGCCTATATTCATATTCCTTTTTGTCATCGTCGTTGTTATTACTGTGATTTTCCCATTTCAGTGGTTGGCAATCAAACAGATTTAACAGGGCGAAAAACCGTCGAGGATTATACCTCCGCCCTTTGTCAAGAAATCCTGCATACTAACGCGATCGCCTCGGTGAAGCTCAAAACGGTCTTTTTTGGAGGAGGAACACCGTCTTTGTTGCCTATTGGGGAATTAGCACAAATCTTGAAAACATTGAATCAACAGTTTGGCATAGAGGATCAGGCTGAAATTTCAATGGAGATTGACCCAGGGACTTTTTCCCTCGAAAAGTTACAAGCCTATCGAGATTTGGGACTGAATCGCTTTAGCTTAGGAGTTCAAGCCTTTCAAGATGAACTTTTAGCCCGTTGCGGTCGTTCTCATCGTGTAAAAGATATTGAGAAGGCGATCGCTTTATTTGAACAAGTTGGCATTAAAAATTTTAGTTTAGATTTAATTTCAGGTCTGCCCGATCAGAATTTAAACCAATGGCAACAATCCCTCGAAGCCGCGATCGCCCTCAATCCCCAACATCTGTCTTGCTATGACCTCGTATTGGAACCCGTTACGGCCTTTGGTAAACAATTCGAGCCTGGGAAAAAGCCCTTACCCGACGATGAAACCGCCGCCCAAATGTATCGTTTAGCCCAGTCCGTTTTAACGCAAGCAGGGTACGACCACTACGAAATTTCTAACTACGCCCGCCCCGATTATCAATGTCGGCACAATCGCGTTTACTGGAAAAATCAAGCCTATTACGGTTTTGGCATGGGAGCTGCCAGCTATACCAATGGGCAACGCTTTAGCCGTCCTCGTACCCGTGCAACCTATTACGCCTGGGTGAAAGATTATCTTCAATCGGGTTCTGTTGATTGTCCCCAAACCTCAGAATGCGATCGCTTTTTAGAAACCCTGATGTTGGGGTTACGTTTAACCGAAGGAGTCAAACTTTCTCAATTAAACGTCAGTTCCGCCAGGATCGAGCAATTATTACAAACCCTAGAACCCTATTTTCACCAACAATGGGTGGTGGGGTTAGATCATCAGGGAAAAATTCTTTCCTTTCTCGATCAAAAAAATTTCGATAAGATCAAAGCAGTCAATTCCATCGATGCGATCGCCCTCAGTGATCCCAATGGATTTTTATTTTCTAACACGATTTTAACCGCTCTTTTTCGAGCTTTTAAAGACGATTTAGATTAACTTTGATTCAAAAATCATTAATAACACCCAAATCCCATGACGAGTTGCCCCCACTGTCATAAACTCATTGAACAAAACGCGATCCAATGTCCCTATTGCAAGCAAACCCTCAAAGCCTTCGGACATCCAGGCATTCCCCTCCATCAAGCCCCCAAAAATCAATCCCTCTGTCAGCAATGCACCTACCATCACGATGATACTTGCACCTATCCCCAGCGACCCTACGCTAAAACCTGTACCCTCTACCACGATCGCAAGGAGCCTCTGGTCAGTACAATGAGTTCTAATTCCCCTAAAAAGACGGGGCGGTCATTCCAAGCCTGGTGTCGGCGCAATCAAGGACTTTTGATTTTTTTGAGTTTAATGATCATCAGTTTGACCCTGGCGTTTCTTCAAATCAAGCGATAATTATTTCCTCTAAAAATTGATGAATCTATCTTCTTTATTATCCTTATTACAATTAGTGAGTCCGACCCTACCTGTGGGAGCCTATAGCTACTCAGAGGGATTAGAATATTTAATTGAAAAAGATATTATTAGGGATCAAAGCGCATTAGAAAATTGGTTATCTCAAGAATTAAAGACAGGCTCCATTCGTCTAGAATCGGCTGTTTTATTGAGAGCTTATCAAGCCAGTATTACCCAAAAGATAGAATCTTTAAATCAATGGAATAATTGGTTGAGCGCAACGAGGGAAACGTTAGAATTGCGTCAACAAAGTTGGCAGATGGGAAAATCTTTAGAAAAATTATTGTTAGACCTCATTCCTGAGAGTCATCTGCTATTTACTCAGCTTGATCAACCTTGTAATTACGCGATCGCCGTTGGCATTGGAGCGACCTATTGGCAAATTGAACCTCCAACCATTCTATTAGCTTACCTTTCAAGCTGGGCCAATAACTTGATTAGTGCAGGAGTCAGATTAGTTCCCCTGGGACAAACAATGGGGCAACGGATTACGCTGAATTTACAGCCAACTTTAATTCAAATAAGCCAAGATATTTTAGAACTCACCGATGACAACTTATACAGTTGTAGTTGGGGTTTAGGGTTAGCCAGTATGAATCATGAAGTTCAATATACCCGTCTTTTTCGGAGTTGATTAAAAGGGAGTTAAAGTGCAGATTTAACTGTCAATGGAATCCCTCCTAGCTCCCAAAATGCGATCGCTCACTCGATAAAAAATAATTTTTGTTGGATAATTTCACTAACTTTAAGTCAAAATTAATACTAACGCGATCATGGGATCAACTAAAATTTTTATTCCTTAAATTTCTTTAGGAGATTAAATCATGCAATTACTCACCCGAAAATTTACCGTTGAACAATACCATCAAATGGCTGAAAAGGGCATTTTACATTGTGAAGAACACGTTGAACTGATTGAAGGAGAAATTATTACCATGTCCCCGATTGGCTTCCGTCATGCTTTTGTTACCAACTATCTAGCTAATTGGTTTTCTCAACAACTCAAGGAAAAAACCTTTGTGAGCGTTCAGAATCCGATTTATTTAAGTGATCGCTCGGAACCCCAGCCTGATTTAGCCTTGCTTAAACCTACTGACAATTTTTATAGCGATCGCCTTCCCAACGCAACGGATATTTTATTATTAATTGAAGTCGCAGATTCTAGTTTAACCTATGATCGAGAGGTCAAAATTCCGCTTTATGCTCAACACAAAATTAACGAAATTTGGTTAATTAATCTTACTCAAAATCAGTTAGAATGTTATACTAATCCTATTAATAATACCTATCAAAATAAAACAATTTTTCATGCGTCTCAACAACTTTCTCCCCTCGCTTTTGCTGAGTTAGAACTGTCCTTAGATCGTCTTTTTCATTGATAAGATCGAATTTAATTAAGAAGATACAAATTCTGAGATTAGCAATTAATTCTAACCCCAGAATCTATGAAGTTTTTCTCAAATGTTAATCGTCAAAATGATGAATAATTGCTTGAGAAAATTCAGAACATTTCAACGGGGGATCAACGGGGGGAGACATTAATCGCGCTAAATCGTAGGTGACTTCCCGATTAGCGATCGCGGTGGAAATACCTTTTTTAATCAGATCAGCCGCCTCTTGCCAACCCATAAATTCCAACATCATGACCCCCGAAAGAATCAATGATCCTGGATTAATACGGTCTAAGCCCGCGTGTTTGGGGGCTGTTCCGTGAGTGGCTTCAAAAATGGCACAATAATCTCCAATATTTGCTCCTGGCCCCATGCCTAAACCACCAACGATGGCTGCCGCCGCGTCAGATAAATAATCTCCATTGAGGTTCATCGTCGCTAGGATCGAATACTCATCGGGACGGGTTTGGATTTGTTGGAAAATACTATCGGCAATGCGGTCATTGACCATGATTTTATCTTTCCATTGGCGATCGCCGTGAGTCTCCCAAATCGTATCGAGGACTTCTTTTACTTCCTCACAAATTACGTGTTTTTTCTCTTCCGTGAGCGCATCATAACCAGGGTCAATCAGCCGAGCATTATCCTCAATACTGATATTCGGATTTTTTTCTTTGTTTTCTAGAATCCAGGATTCCCGCTCCGTAACACAAGCATCCCGAAATTCGTTCACAGCCACTTCGTAACCCCAATCCCGAAAGGCTCCTTCGGTATATTTCATAATATTGCCCTTATGTACCAGGGTCACTTGGTTTTTGGGTTTGGGTAGGCGCAGGGCGTGTTGCATGGCCCGACGGACGAGGCGTTGCGATCCTGTTTTGCTAATGGGTTTAATGCCGATGCCTGAATCGAGGGGAATTTGTTTTTTGCCATGTTCGGGCGTGGAGGGAATCAGATCGGTGTTCAGATATTCAATTAATTTTTCGGCGATCGCAGACCCCTGTTTCCATTCGATGCCCAGATAAATATCCTCTGTATTTTCCCGATAGACAATCACATCTAATTTTTCAGGGTAACGGTGAGGAGAAGGGGTTCCCGCATAATATCGACAGGGGCGGACACAGGCATAGAGATCAAAAATTTGACGCAGAGCCACATTGAGAGAGCGAATCCCGCCGCCGATGGGGGTGGTGAGGGGGCCTTTGATGCCAATCCCGTATTCCTTAATGGCGGTCAACGTATCTTGCGGTAAATATTGGTAGGTTCCATATAATTCACAGGCTTCATCTCCTGCATAGACCTTAAACCAGTTGATTTTGCGCTTACCACCATAGGCCTTGGCGATCGCGGCATCAATCACGGCTTGGGTGGCGGGCCAAATATCAACCCCCGTTCCATCTCCCCGAATAAAAGGAACAATCGGATCATCTGGCACATTCGGCTTACCGTCTTGAAAAGTGATCTTAGAGCCAATCGTCGGGGGGATAAGTTTTTCGTACATAGGTCTCTTGAGATGAAATAGTAACAACCGAATTTTACTCTGTTTTCCCTTTTAAATTGCTATCAGAGTTACGGACTCATCAGAAATCATTCATTCAAAATATATTTTTTACTCCTGAGCTAATCGGATCGCTGGTATTCAAGACTATTCGGAAATGGCAGACGCGATCGCACCTTACGAAAAATTACCTAAAAATTACCTCAATATATATCCGTAAATTTACTTAAGTAATTACACGTAAGTAGCTAGGTTCGCATGAGGGGAGCTTGAATTTTATTCTCAAATAAAAATTTTAGGGCGTGATAGTCACACTAAAAATAATGCCGTCGTCCTGCCAACTATTTCCCTGAACATAGGGAACCTTTCCTAGACGCTTTGCCCAATCGATCCTCGCAGTGACGTGTTTGCCGTATTGCCACTGTAAACCTAGTCCAATGGACGCTAGAGTGTTGGTTTCAGGGTTAGGGGATTGATTATTCCAACCCGTTCCCCAATTCACAAAGGGAATAATTTGTAAGACCGCCCGTTCTTCTGGAATTCGATAGAGGGGAAAACGAGCTTCTAGGGACGCAAAGGCGCCATTATCCGTTAGAAGCGTATTTTGACGATATCCCTCCACACTTCCCAATCCCCCCAAAGCAAATTGTTCCAGGGAAGGAATAGCCCCATCAGCAAGTTGGATATTGGTTTTGGCTACAAGCAAGGTATCTGGAGCCAGGAGATGAACCCATTGAGCCTGGGCCCGCCAGAGAAAATAATTGGTATCGGGGGCAGAGGAATTATATTGAGCATCAAAGGGCGTTGTAGTGTTAAACGCATTAATTCCCAGTGCAAATTCAGAATGAGCGGCTAAAACATCTGTGTCACTCCGTTGTAACCAATCCTGGGAAAATCGCAGGGAAGAAAGGCGGATCTTTCCGTCAAGATCAGAGCCGCGTGAGGGAAAGGCATAACCCAGCAAGGTATTAGAGCTAGTCTGATAATCAAAACCTAAACCCAATGCAAATTCACTATAGGGAGTCTGCCACAGGGGTTGACGGAAGCTCACTAGATATTTTTGGTAATAGGATTTGAGGTCTAGCAGGCTAAAGGGATACTCAATAACTTGACCCGTAATATTACGAAAGCCTAATGTCAGTGTGCCATTTTCGGGACTCAGTGGAATAGCGTAGCTAATATCCATATCATTACTGCCATCCGTATTCAGATAAGTACCCCGCAGGGTGTCTCCATTCCCAGAGAGGTTAATGTCTTCTAGAGCCACACCCCGCCGAAAGCTACCAACCTGGGGATTCCGTCCGTTATCTAAAATGATACTGGGATAGAAAGAACGGGCGGTTTCAACGGAGACATTGAGGATACTTTGACCTGGTTCGGTACTATTGGCTAATTCTGACGAGATTTTTTCGATAACGGGATTAAGTTGCAATATTTGTAGAGCTTCTAATAATCGGGGTACGTTTAATGGCTTATCTGCGGCTAACCAGAGGCGATCGCGGACATAATCGGGATTGAGTCTGCCTTCTACCTGGACATTAATGCTTTCTAAACCACCTTCAATGATTTTGATGATAACAACCCCATTGTCGAGGGTCTGGGGCGGGATATAGGCTCCTGAAGTGATGTAGCCTTTGCTGACATAGAATTGTGTGATCTCAGAGCGGGCTTGCAATAATTCAGAAAAGGATAATTGCCTATGGGTGAACGGTTGGATGATTTCTGCCAATTCTTGTTGACTAAACGCCGTGTTTCCTTCAAACTCAAATTTCTCTACGGTGATTTTGTCTAACAGGTTATCTGTTGGCAAATTGTCCTGATCTCCTGACTTATCAGGCAAAGAAGGGAGTAATAAATCTTCGGGGTTGGGTAAGGGAGTCGGTGCAGGAA